>VGTJ01000116.1 GCA_016874775.1 Deltaproteobacteria bacterium | reverse complement strand
TGGCGCTCCCGCTTGCTTATGCGAAGATGTTCCCCGTCCATCGCTTCACCTCCGTAGGCACTGACAAACTTTATCCATTTGCCATCCTAGGAGGTGAAGCACTTTCCGTCCAATGGGTTTTTATTTAATTCGTCGTCTGGGTCATCGTCTGAAGTATTTACAGCGAATGGTTTTAGTTTCGCCTTTGTCGCTTCATCCCCAATGCGACTAACTGCGCCTGCTGCTTCGATCCGAATTTGCAGCACTTGTGAAGGATCAAGTGCTACGGTCAGCAGGTCCTCTTGCAAAGCCTGAACTTCACAAGCCTCTGCTATATCAAT
Source organism: Deltaproteobacteria bacterium (assembly GCA_016874775.1). Taxonomy (NCBI): domain Bacteria; kingdom Pseudomonadati; phylum Myxococcota; class Myxococcia; species Deltaproteobacteria bacterium. Next base: position 20,292 of record VGTJ01000116.1, on the reverse strand, counting down.
GGCGACTCGCTGTACGATCACTCCTTTTTCCTTGTCGCCAATATAGGGTTGAAGTTGGTTCGCCAAATCTGGGTGTGAAAGCTTTCGATATCGTTTCCATTTGCTCCAATCAAAATCTAACGACTTTTCCTCGTCGTAGAGTTTCAAGAGAGTTTCTACCAAAGCTGCTCGGTTTTTTACTTCCGCCGTCGCCACATCACTACGAAGCAACACTTCTGGGTCTGTCTTCATGATCTGCTGAAATATGGCAGGTACCATGGATGCGAGCCATGCAGCAGTCTCATGCAATTGCGGAATCAATTTTCCTTCCTGATCACTGGGATGAACAATGAGACTCATCATCTGTGAATGAGACATCCCACTCTGGACCAGGTAATATGCTGCGAGGAATTCTGCATACGTTTGATGTGCCCAGCCAAGACGGTTCGCTCCGCGAGAGGAGAAGAGTCCCGTTCCTAATGTCTCGCGTATGACTTTTTCATTGACCTCAAACTCGTTTTCTTGTGCTTTTTCTTTTCCTCTCGCTAAGCCTTGGAAAGGGATATCCTCATCAGGAACATGTCCATTATCGATATCGTTCCAGACTGCGTAACGGTTAGCAAAAATAGTGACTGCTGCAATACGAGCCGCAATGATTAAACGTCGCTCAGCGGATGTGGGTTGAATTTGCCGAAGCTCAGGTTTGGGGTCTTCACACAACTGACGACAACCGTTGAGATACAGCTCAGTTCGAGTTTTTGGAAAGCTTTGATTCTTGCGGTAAAAATTGAGCAAGAATTTTAAGGTGATTGGTTTGATTGCTAAAGGAGCTGCTTCCGCTCGATCGATTGCACTCAAAAATTCGTTCGGCTCAAAGCCGTTTACTTTTGCAGCTTCAGTGACGTCCTCTCGTCGGAGGAATACTAATTCATACGCCTGAACTGCATCCTTTCCCCATAGTTCGCATAAACTTTCCTCCAAGCTTAAGTTCAGTGACCAGTCGAACGTTCGGCAGGCGATACGGAGGCGGAGTCGGGAGACGAGTTGTTTATCAAGTTTGTTCAGTTCACGGGCTAATAGGCTTGATAAAACTTTGATGTGGAGCAACCCTTCATCGAGACTGTCCAAGAAGATTGAAAGGTGGTGATTCCCTTTTTTCCAAGCAGTAACTGTTTCGTTTGCAAAGAGGTCTCGAACGAGATGGTCTTCACTTCCATACTCACGAAGATCCAACTCTAGGACTTCATCGCCTTCTTGCTTGCTCTTGATCTTAACCGTTTCAATTTCTGCCTTTAAGGCATGGCTTTTACCAATGCCGGGCTCACCAAGCAGAATGAGGCATGGAATCTGAGCAATTGAATCGAAGGAGACCACATTGGGGTTATAAACCCGACCCCACTCTGAGTCCGGATCATATAAGTAGCCCCCATCAGAAAGATTTATCGAAGCTTCTCTCGGACACCAAAACCGTTTCCAGCCGTACATCTGTTTGGACATCACGATCACTATACGTGACCACGCTGCCTGTTCTCAACCGTGGGCTTTCATGGGAGCAATCCTGCCACACGCCAAAAAGGCCGTGCCATTTGTAAAATCTTTGCGTTCATATCAAGGGCCACCACGGTTGCTCGACCAATCGCCGTGCGTCCTAGCAGTCTTGTCCAATTTGGGCTCCAGCGAAAATGATCTTCCCAAATGTTTGTTCGGGGATTGTAAAGCGGTACTTGTTTTCGTGAAAGCGGATCGAGAGCCTTGACTCGATCTCCCTTCGCGAGATTGCAATGAGAACAAGCGAGACACAAATTCTCAGCAACGGGTTGACCATCAAGAGAGTAGGGCAGAATGTGATCGATATGGAATGTTTGGCCGATGACGATTTGCGGTGCATGGCAGTATTCACACCGTCCTGCGGCTCGCGCTTTGACGAGAGTGGTTACTCGGGAGGGAACGCGGGCGGTCACCCTTGTCTGGCCTCCTGGTGTTTCGTAGCAGATCTGACCGATGGCTCACGCACGGCGCGTTGAAAACGTTTCCTGATCGGCTTTCCACGTTCATCAAAAAGCTCTGGTCGTAAGGCACGTGCCAAAGCTTGGGAATTTGTAAGCAAGAGTTGGTCAACCTCTGATGAAAGGTGCTGCAATTCGCGCCTTTCCCCTTGAGTGAGGCGACCCTCGTTATGTTTGTCCATGAGCTTTTCTAGGCGGGCTTGCCTCTGGGGAGAGAGTCGCCGAAGAGAGACGAGTGTCGTTTGTTGATCTGGTGCAGCAAACGTCAGCAACTGCTCAGCGAGTTGCCGTTGCAGTTGCGGAGAAAGCTGTTGAGCCGCTGCCAGTGCGACTTTTAGGGCTTGATCATTTTGCTTCATACTTTACATCTTACCTACTTGCCGCGAGATATACTTACCGACCACTGCCGGAAACGCTGCGCTTATTCCGGCCTACTTTCTGCTTTTCTTCATGCCAATGCAAACCACCATCATCGTAATATACCCAAGCAACTCAACAACGAGGATTGTTTCACTCTGCCAACTGAATATCCCACAACGGCGGATCAGTCGGACGTACAAGCTCGGTCTGAATCAACAGCCCGCAACTGGGACAGGCATAACTGCGAAAGACCATCTTGTCGTCGACATAGACTTTCGGATCGAGCAGGTAGGGGTTTACGCCTTTTATTGGTCGTTCGCTCATGGCACAGTGTAACTTGTAGTTTTCATTTGCCGGTGAAATTTCATGGGCACATTTACTACAGGCGATAACACCAGAAGTGAGGTAAAGCCCTTCGGCAATACGGCGTGCATGGGTAATGTCGAGTTTGCGGCGTTCGCGTTTTGGAGCCGACTTGCAACGGGCTTTGCGGAGTTTGGCGCGGCGTTTTGCGGTTGCCTCGGTATCAATATGCCTCGCTTCATCAAAGACCACGCCATACGCTTCGGCTGCCCAGTCTGGGGTGACATTGCCACGTTGCACATCTAGTGCAACACGTGCTGGATCGCGTTCCAATGGATCGCCATAACCGCCAGCACCGGCCCAGGAAAGTAAGAAAACATCTGCCGGTGTCTGCGGAACGTTGAAGGCCTTTGGCGCGATGTACTCTGTCTTTCCTTGTAACTCAGTAAAACTCGTGGGCATCGTGCCAGTGGCCAGCACTTGCTGGGTGACATTTGCGTTGTGTTGCAAGGTGAATCGTGTCGTGGCTGGGACAAGTCCGCCATGTAGACTTGGTCCAGGGACGGCACAATGACCTGACGCGGTAAAGACGTTGATGTGGTCTGTTCCGTGCGGAATGAAGGCCAGCTCGCCGGAGTTGCCGCCGCGATACTTACCAGCACCGCCGGAGTTCGCTAGCTCTTTACGCCACAAGTAAAGGATCGGATAAAACCATTCGTTATCTTCGACATTAGGCATGGTGCTTTGCAGATCCCACGGCCAACCGCCGGTGTCGATACCATCACGCCAGGGCGATCCAGCAAGCGCTGCACCTACTGGGTCAAGTAAGAACGATGCGTATGGCGCACCGCGCTGATCGGTGCCATTAAATGCGCACACTGGATACATGGCGGCGCCCATGCAGCTTTGTACTTCACTGCGGAGTTGTTCATCTGAGGAACAGGCCAACATCTTTGAAATGACTAATCCTGATAACGCTATGGTTTGTAACAACACCCCTGGCGGTGCGGCTGACACTGCAGCCGGGAAGGTTGCACATGACAACGTCCCTGGCACGACATCAAACTCAATGTGGCGATAGGCGCCTTCGACAACGAACATTTGGTCAAAGAGCATCTGCGAGCAGATCATCGATGCGACCGCACCTTTCCAGGCCACAAGCGTGCAGTTCAATGTTCCGGCTTGTGGATCGCTCCCTTCATTGGAGAAAATCAATCGGTTGCCACGTTTGGTGAGCGACAGGGCATTGCGATACAGATGGCGATCGCCGGGCGCTTTCAGTTCAATCCAACTCGACTCGCGCCAGGTGCCGTCAGGAATGGTTTCTAAACGCTTGAGAAACGCTTTCTCTGAATCATCTTGCAATTTGTGCATCACGCCTTTGATGACCTCGGCACCATAACGCGCAATCAGCGCGAGCAAGCGTTCACGTGCAACATTGCAACCTGCAATCTCTGCGCGCAAATCAAGCGCGACTAACTGCGGCATGCGCGAGCGGCGGGCGTATTCTTCTTCCAAGTCTTTGCGCAGTATGCCACCTTCAACAATCTTGATCGGCGGAATACAACCCGATTCCCAGAACACATCTGCGGCCATAGGATTGAAGCCACCAGGAGCGGTTCCGCCCATGTCCCATTGATGCAGCGTGTTGCCGACCCAACAGAACAACTCCCCTTCCCAAAAGACCGGTGCAACCAGGGCAACATCCGATTGATGGGTCGCACCAATCCATGGGTCATTGGTAAGAAAAATATCACCATCAGTGATCCCTGGATTGTCCGAGCGATTCTCTAACGTCCACTTGATCGCTGAGCCAGTGGCTGACGACAGGTACTGGAGAAATGGACCAAAGAAGACGAAGTCACCAGTTTCATCATGCAATGAGGGATTGAAGTCGTGCCCATATGCACAGCTTGGCGAACCGGAAATACGCATGATGGTGTTGCCGTGCTCGACGTTGATGTTCCATAAGGCATGACGTACGACTTCATACGTGACCGGGTCGATCTTCTCTGCCGCGCGGGTGTGCAGTTTGAGCTTGGGATCGATCTTGAGCGTCTTGCTTGGAATGTAGGGATAGGTACGACCGTCCCATTGAATGTTCGCTTGTGTCACATGTCCTCCTTACAGATCTGCCCTCTGCACCCGTCTCCAATTTTTGCATGAGAGGAACGGGGAAACGGTGAATCGGAGAAACGGCGAGTAAAAAGAAAGCGTTTTCATTCTCCGATTTTCCCTGTCTCCGATTCTCCGTTTCATGTTGGCATTGCTCCTGAATATGTCCAACTGAAGACCATTGGCAATCATTGAATAGTGATGATGAAGTTTCCATACTCATCTAACTCCCCGTGACTCCCAGGCCGCAGCACAATCGTCGTCTCTGGCATTTCGATAATTGCTGGCCCTGCAACTTTGCTGTGGGCAGCGAGGGTGGCTCCGGTATAAATCGGCGTGTTGACGAACCGTCGCATTTCCCGCCAGTACACGTCACGTGAACCGACTTCTGCATCAGCAGCTTTCTGGACTTGATAGGCAAGACGTGGGCGCGGAATTTTTCCCACCGCTGTCACACGTAAGACGCCAATTTCGACCCCGGCTTCTTTGAAGGCAGAGCCTTTGCCGTACAGGGTTTCATATTTATCCGCAAAGGTTTGTAGCAGCGTTTCGGCATCGTGCGCCGTTAACGGACCTGGCGGCACAGGAACTTCTACACGGTGTATTTGTAAGCGAAACTTCATGTCTGCCGAGCGGTGAAACTGTATGGCATCCTCTGTAATCCCGTCTTCGCGCAACTGGGCTTTGCCCTTGTCCTCTAGCTCGGCGAAAATCGTGCTAATGCGCTGCGCGTCAAACGGGGCTATTAGCAGCTCGGCCTTTTCGTAGACATGCAGCACGTCGGCAGACTGCACTCCTAGTGCTGACCATGTCGAGGCCACCGATCCGAGCGGTACGACCACGGTCTTACATCCGAGTTCTTGGGAGTACGCTACTGCATGGGCTGGACCACCACCGCCATACGCATAGACAATGAAGTCACGCGGATCGAGGCCGCGTTGCACGGTCATCTGGCGCATCAAGTCGGCCATGTGAAATTCGACGATTTGCACCGCGCCACTTGCCGCTTCGACCACATCCATCTGTAAGCGATCGGCAACCTTCTGCATCGCTTGTAACGAGCTGTTCTTGTCCAGTGAAAATTTGCCACCGAGGAAATTGTTGGGATTGAGATAGCCGAGAATGACATTGGCATCAGTAATGGTCGGTTCAGTGCCGCCACGGTTGTAACACGCGGGACCAGGGTCAGCACCTGCGGAATGTGGGCCGACTTTCATCGTCCCGCTCATCTCATCGATCCATATAATACTACCGCCACCACTGCCGATTGACTGAATATCGAGTTGCGGCATGAAGAAAGTATATTGATGAATGATGGTTTCTGAGGAGGTCAATGGTTGCCCGTCATGGAGAATACCAACGTCAAAGCTTGTCCCACCAACATCCGACGCAATGACGTTCTTATGTCCAAGTGTGTCGGCAAGGAACTTTGAGCCAATCACCCCGCCGACCGGTCCAGAACCAATTGTGAAAACCGGCTTCTCTGCCGCTTCATGCGCAGTGGCGACACCACCGGCGGCTTGCATGATCAGCAAAGGATATTGATAGCCAAGGTGCTTGGCCCGTTCTTGCACGCGGCCAATGTATCCTGAGGAGCCTGGTCCGATGAAGCAATTAATTGCCGTCGCCGCAGTGCGTTCGTATTCGCCAGGTTTCGCGATCAGCTCATGCGCGCAGGTGACAAAAACCTGCGGCGCCACTTCCTGCACCATCTGTTTGACGGCGATTTCATGGGTTGGGTTCACAAACCCCCATAAGAACGAAATGGCAATGGCTTCGACTTGTTGTGCGAGTAAGTTGCGAACTCCCGTTCGTGCTTCTTCTACATTCAACGGCAGAAACACGTCGCCTTTCCAGTCCATGCGTTCGCTGACTTCTTGAATCAGCGTACGAGGAATGATCGGTTGTGGTTTGGCGTGACGAGAGACGTGCAGCAACTTTTCAATCGGCAGTCCGGCAGAGCGACCAACCGAGCGCATGATGATCAGTGCGTCACCATGACCGCGCGTTGTAATCAGGCCAGTTTTGACGCCCTTCAATTGGACAATGGCGTTGGTGCCGACCGTCGTGCCATGCAGGAGCAAGCGCGTATGTTGCATCAATTGTGCAAGCGTCAGATCGATCTTTTCGGCGGCAACTTGCAGGGCATTGAAAAATCCTTCGGCAAAATCGTTTGGTGTCGAGGGACTTTTGGCGATGGTAATGTGTCCCTGTTCATCCATGACCACACAGTCCGTGAAGGTTCCGCCGGTGTCGATTCCACAGAAGTACTGCATGCGCATCCCCTTGAGAGTATCGAGGTATCCTACTTTAGCTTCTCGTTGTGCGGGGGTACTAACTACGAGAAATACCGTGAGAAATCAAATCCATCAGGCTTGGGCCTTGCGGATGGAATCGTCCTCATGTTAGCTCTTGGCGCTTTTCGCGATCAACACTGAACGGAAATTTACTCGGAGCAAGCGTTGTTGAAAAAACTTCTTCAACCACAGAAAACTCCACGTAGTGGGGCGACCCTCTTTCGTCGAGTTGGTAAAGTCGGCTGGAAAAAGAGCGAGCATTTTACGTATACCTATGCGTTTCCGGCCTTGCGGCGCTGGCTGAGTACCCAAGTGCCACCACGACAGCGGATTCTTTCTATCGGTTGTGGCACTGGAGAATTGGAAAAACTGCTTGAGCGGCACGCGCAGTTGGTTGTCGGGGTCGATTTGTTCTTTGGGATGGTTCGGAGCGCGCGGCGACACGGCGTCACTCATCTCGTACAAACGAATTCGCACCTGTTGCCGTTTGCGTCTGGCTCTCTTGATGTGGTCGTTCTTCCTGAAACCCTTGGTTATGTCGACCCTGACATCGCTTTGCGAGAGATTGCCCGTGTCCTGAAGAAAAACGGTCAGGTGCTGATCACTACGTATCCAGTCCATCTCGTGGCACACAGTGTGTATGTAAAACGGTCAGCCGAAGAGGTTACCCACGCGCTCATGAAGGCCGGGTTTTCTGCGGTCGAACGGCGCTTCTTGTTACTCAAACATTTCAAGGTACACGAAATTGCCGAGGAGTCTCGCTGCTCATTGCTATACCTGTCCGCGCGCAAACGTACGGGATAAACGAGGTCAGGCCTTTTGGTGCATGGGTTCCTGTCCTGTATAAAGCTTCAAAGAACTTTATGTAGAGAGGCGTGTGACAATGATAATAGCGCAAGAGAAAAGCAAAGGGTATGTGAAGGTTTCATATGGAAGCGGATTCATCGCGATTGTGATGTGGAGCGTCATGCTAGGGTGGGCACCGTTGGTACAGGCACAGCAAAGGCTAGAGAACCCAGGTCCCAACTCGTTTCAAAGCGGCATCACAGTGATCTCTGGTTGGGTGTGTAGGGCCCAGAGGGTACAGATTCGCATTGACGATCAGATCTTCATTGATGCGGTGTATGGAACCGGCCGCGAGGACACCCGCGATCAATGTGGCGATACCAATAACGGCTTCAGCGTCCTGGCCAACTGGAGTGAACTCAATGAAGGCGTGCACACGGTTGCGTTGTGTGTAGATAGCGTGTGTGGAAATAACATTAGTGTGGCTGTCACCACCTATGGCTCACGATTTCTCCGTGGTCTTGATGCGTCAGCGATCGCCGCTTGTACTAACCGACTGTCACCAGCGTTTCCCACTCCGACTGTATTCACGTGGCAGGAAGGTTTGCAGAACTGGACTGTCGGATTGACTCCGACCTGTAACGAAGTGGACAGCCAATGCTCGCCACTTCCTGCCGACTCTGCGGGACGAAGAATCTGCCTTGATCTGATTGACTGTTGCCGGTTGTAGCTGCGGTTGATTCGGGTTGGAGCACGTCTGTCGCGCTCCAACCGTCGCACCAGTTTTTCTACCTGACGCCTATAGTGCAATGGTATGTGGGAGCGATTTTATTGCCGCAACGTCAGCACACTCCCTTCGCCGTCGCCAGCGATGTAAATCGTTCCGTCTGACCCGACGGCAAGACCGCCGGAGAATTCCATTGGTCCGCGTGCACAGCCAGGAGGGTCGCCAACGGGAAGGTGATGGGCAAGTACTTGTGGCTTTTTCGTTGCCAGGTCAACTGCGCATAATTCTTTTGTCCCACGATCAAGCACTAGCAGTGAATTTTTCCATACGGCCAATCCTTGCGGTTTGTTGAGCCCATTGATGAAAACTGCGGCCTTCCCTGCTGAGTCAACCTGTGTGATTTGGCCTTTTCCTACCTCGCTGACAAAAATTGTCCCGTTATCTGTAGCAACGACCTCACCTGGCTGAGCTAAACCTTCGACAACGGTTGATGTCTGACCAGCGTCATCAACCCGTAATAATTTGCCAGTCCCTGCTTCGGCAACGGCGACCGTGCCGTTGCCAAGAGGTGCGACACCATACGGACTCTTCAGTTTGCGTACGATCATCTTGAACGGACGACCATCGGGGAAGTATTGCACGACGTCACCCGCAATGGTCGTGATCCACAATTCGCCTGGCACACCGGCAGCGAGGCTGCGGACGAACCCAGGGAAACTGTTGTCCAACAACCCACCAAGACGGCTAACGGTTTTATCAGGGGAAAGCACGGCAAGGCTGAGTCCATCGTTCAGATACAGTTGTCCTGTTGCACCGCACGCGATTCCCCACGGGCCAACGAGTCCGGGCGGAACGAGCATGCGCTCAGCGTTACTGCCATCGGTCGCGACTTCCGCTACTCCACCATCAACAAAGTGTGAGATAAACATGCGATTGTCTGGATGAAAGGCGAAGTTGTCGATTCCCGGTCGGACTTTGGCAATGACAATTTTTGCGCCACTCTGCACGTCAATGCGGACGACCTCTCCATTCCCAGCTTGCGGGACGATGAGCTCCCCTTTGCGATTGAACTTCACTGCTGGTGGCGATTTGAGACCATCGACGACCTTTTCTTTTGCGCCAGTTTCAACATCGACCCGCCAGACTTCCCCATTCGGAACCAGCGGACAATACAGTTTCCCGTCAGGTCCGACCATCAAGGCATTCGGGCCACGCAGGCCATCAGCAATCATCCGCGGCTCACGACCTGAGTGCGGATATAACTCGAAGATACGACCACCACCACGGAACTCGTCGATAAACACCCGATCGTTATGAACTGTGATGCCGTTTGCACCAGGTAAGTTGTCATTAACGATACGCGTTTTTCCGTCTGGTGTTCGAGCACACACTCGTGCACTCATCACTTCAGTGACATACATGGTGCCGTGTGAGTCGAAGGCGACATCGTCGGGTGCAACGATAGGTCCACCCAACGGGGATATCACTTCGAGTGCGCCACTCTTGACGTCGACAGCGGTAATCTGGCTGCCAAAAGCTTGCGTGACATACAGTCGACCATCAGGGCCAAACTGCATGCCATTCGCACCGTACAGTCCGCTGGCAGGAAGCAGTCGTTGAATCTGCCATCCTGGTGCAGCCTGTGGTTCCCGTGCGTCAGACCCGCGCAACATTTGGTATCTGTTCATCCTCATTCCCTCCTTATTGGGGCAGTATTACCCAAAGAAAATTACTATTGTCAAAATCTTGACGGCGGTCTTTCATTCTACTGGCGATTATTTGGTTATTCTGCAGTCCTCTGTTATCTCCCATTAGGTGGGCTTTTGCATACCCCCATCAGGAAACTCTGAGTAAACAAGGCCACCCCCATGACGTACTCCGATCCATACTGCAACCTCTCCCCGATTACCAGGCACTCAGTAGTAAGAAGGCGCGTTGCAAAAGCCCTCGCTTGCTGCCTCTCTGGTGTTAGTCACTCGTTGTTTCTTCTTTCGCTAACGGCACTGTGTGTGATCTTCACGCCACGCCCTGTGGCGAGTCAACCGGTCGCGGTTGCGAATTGTACCCCCAATCTGGTGCCGTACGATATCGTCTACGTCCGCGCCCCTCGTTTTGGTGACACGACTGATACTGTCTGGCCAGAAGTCACTCGCCCCCTCAACGCCGACCCAGGGGCAGACCTGCGCGTGCTCCATCCCAATTGCACTGAAGAAATCCTTTTTCCGCTTGCGCAACATCAAACCCTCGTTGACGCCCCGCTGGGCAATGGCGTTGTACTCGATCCCAATGTTTCGTTCGACGGCAAATGGATCATCTTCGCCTATATCCACGACCAGCGCGATGTCAACCCACAGCGGAACCTCAGTCGCAAGGGTGCGGACATCTATCGCCTCAACCTGAAAACTCGGGAAACGGCCCGACTGACCTTTCAAGAATTCACGCCGAATACGGGGAATGGCGCACAGCTCACAAATTGTGGAAAGACTGGGCAAGGCCAAAATTGTCCCAATGTCGGGGTCTTCAACGTCGGTCCAGCCTTTGTTGCGCAAAATGATCTCACGAAACCCGCGATTGCCTTTACTTCATCTCGCAACAACTTCATTCCGCCCAAGCAGCAAGGTGGGCAACAACGTGTGCTGCAACTATTCATGATGGATTGGAACGGCAAGAATGTCGAACAGATTGGCTATCTCAATCAGTCGATGGCGTTGCATCCGTTGCAATTACTCGATGGTCGGTTGGTGTTCACCACCTGGGAAAACCAGGGCATCCGTGACGGACGGCAGTTCAACCTGTGGTTCATTGCGCCGGACGGCACCAAGTGGCATTCGACCTCTGGTTTTGGCGAGAATGCTATTGTCCATCACTTTACCACGCAGATGGCGAATCAGGATATTGTCACCGTTCGTTATTACAACCAGAACAACAACGGCTTTGGAGATTTGGCACGGTTTCCGCTTGATCCGGCTGGGCCGGATTTTCTGCCGGCCAACGAACCCGGCACTTTTATGCCGTTTCAGCGTAAAGGGTATGTTGATCTGACCAACTGGACCGACAGCATCGGTACCTTGGCTGAAGACTTCCCTGCGCCGTGTGCAGTGGGACGCAATATCTACAACGACATTGGCAATCCCTGCCCGCCCGCCAGCCGGATTGGTAAAGTCACGCATCCGTCGGTTGCTCCGGGTGACAATTTGTTACTGGTCTACACCACAGGCGCAGCCAACAGTAATGGCATCTACACGAACCAAGGGATCAATAAGCCATTCTACGACGGTGGCTTGTATATGATGACAAGTGCGAAAGCGGCGAATGGCACCGCACTGCCGACTGATCTGGTTCGTATCGTCAACAATCCAAATTACAACGAACAATGGCCACGACCGGTGGTCCCATACTCGACGCTGTTTCCGGGTCGCGCGCAACCGACCGTATGGAAAAACCTGCAAAACAGCGGAGAGGAAATCACGGCTAACAGTCCGTTAGGATTGATTGGCACAGCCTCACTGATCTGGCGTGATACCAATCCACGGCTTGCGGGCTTTAATCGTAATAGTGATAACAGCATTGATCCTGATCCGTTCAATGCCTCACATGAACAGCTCTATGCCTGGGTGCACCAAGGAGCCGATGCTGGTAAGTACGCTGACAATGACATTTACGCCATTCGCATCCTCGGCATGTTGCCAAAGACAGACAAGTCCTATCCCAACAACGGACCTGGCTTCTTTAATCATGGAGACGAGCGCTTGCGTATTCTTGGGGAGATCCCCGTACGGCATGAAGGGATAATTGATCAGAAGGGCAACACCGACACGTCATTTCTCGCGCGTATTCCTGCTGATGTCCCGATCACGTTCCAAACCCTTGACCGTAACGGCATGGTGCTCAACATGGCGCAGACGTGGCATCACGTGCGACCCGGCGAGGGGCGGTATGATTGTGGCGGGTGTCATGCGCATACTAAGGAGCCGCTCGATTTTCACACGACGGTCGCTGGACAACCAGGCTTTCAGCCGACCGATCTGGCGTTGCAAACGCCGCTGCTCCAGTTGACACAACGCAATGGTAATCCCACAACAGTCACGCAAAGTGTGCCACAGACAACGATTGAATATTTCCGCGATATTCGCCCAATCCTGAATAACCGTTGTGCAGGCTGTCATACTGCTACGTCACTGGAGGGCAATCTCAATCTGCACGATGATACAACGACCGTTCAATGTGGCTCGGCCACGTGGCCAGGGACATATTATCGCCTGGCGATTGATCGTTTCATTGACGGTTGTCCAAAGTTTGGACTGGGCGTCCCATCAGGCGCGCCAGCTCCGTATTTCATCGAGCCGCAGCTTACTCGCTACCTGCGCGGCTATCAGTCTCGCGAGAGCCTCTTGATGTGGAAACTCTTTGGCGCGCGGCTGGACGGGCGCACCAATGCGACACGCACTGGCGATATTGATTACGACCCAGCGACCGACACCATCCATGCACAACGTCTGGCCTGGGATGAGAAGTTAACATTGGCGCGCTGGATTGATCTTGGTGCACCCATAGAACGCAATGCCTATTGGGGCTGGTTTGAAGATGACTTACGCCCGACGTTGTGGGCATCACCAACCCTTGAGCAAGCGCATGCTGGAGCAGTGAATGGAGTTGCGATTGGCGCCTATGATTTGGAATCCGGCCTTGCGTCAGGAACACTAAGTGTGACATTTAACGTAGCGATTGGCGGACAACCGGCTGGAACCAATTTCGCCAATGGCATAAGCCTCACCAACGGAGGTGGTGTAACAGTGTCCCTCCCCACGGCGGTGAATTTAGTGGCAAGTCGTGCCGAGATGACCGTCCGCATTCGTGATAATGCCGGACACACGACCACGCTTGTACGTGACTTTGGCTCATCTTCGTCAGTTTCACCACCGCCACCGCCACCACCGCCACCGCCACCGCCACCGCCGCCGCCGCCGCCACCTCCGCCTGCCAATACGGATATATCGTTAACTGTCACAGATAGTTCTGATCCTGTGCCAGTGAATACTCAACTGACGTATACATTAACGGTGGCCAACGCCGGACCGTCTTCGGCGACCAAGGTGGTCCTCGTTGACGCGATCCCAGACGGGGTGGATTTTGTGTCTGCCACCGCAAGTCAAGGCACGTGCAGTGGGACAGCAACCGTCACGTGTAACTTAGGAACGATTGCCAGCGGAGCAAACGCAAAGGTTACGCTCATTGTGAAGCCTTCACGAGGAGGGACCTTCAGCAACACCGCCACAGCAACCGCAACGGAAGCTGACCCCAACAGTGCGAACAATGCGGTAACCGCAACAACAACCGTAACTAGTGGTGGTGGTGCGCAAACCTTCTCTCTCAATGTGACAGTACAAGGAAGAGGCAGCGTGAGAAGTAATCTCGTCGGAGTTAGCTGTCCGAGCGATTGCGCTGAAAGTTATGCTAGTGGCGCTTCGGTGACACTCACGGCGACGCCTAATAGACGATATAGCTTCACTGGCTGGGCCGGTGCGTGTACTGGTTCTGGTTCATGTGTAGTCAATATGACGCAAAATCGCGCTGTGACGGCGACGTTTGTGCGGACGCGATAATTCTCGGGTGGTTCCCTCTCCCTGGTAGGGAGAGGGTTCGGGTGAGGGGTGTGTCTATGAGGAATAGTGTCTCAAGGTGTCGTTACTGTCTTTTCTCTCGCAAATGATCTTCTAGCACTTTTGTCACACAACAAGTGAGTCGTTTTCCCGTTGCGATATCAAGAAACTCATTCGGTCCATGGGCATTCGAGCGCGGACCAAGGACACCGGTGATAACAAACTGTGCCTTAGGAAATTTCTCACCGAGCATGGCCATGAACGGGATCGTGCCGCCTTCCCCCCAGTAGCACGCCTCTTTGCCAAAATAATCAAGTGACGCTTGTTTGAGCGATTTTTCCAGCCACGGCTCTAATGGGGGCGCATTCCAGCCGAAGGCGCATTGTTCGGTTTCAAAGGTGACCTTCGCGCCATATGGCGGCTCTTTCTCAAAGAGTTGTTTGAGGAAAGTCGTTGCTTCGTTCGCATTGGCAGTTGGCGGCAGACGTAGTGAAACTTTCGCAGCAGTGATTGGTCGGAGCACGTTTCCCGATTTATCGAGTGGTGGAAGTCCAGCTGCGCCAGTGATGCCCAATTGCGGGCGCCAGGTGCGATTCAGCAGCAACTCTCGAATGTCACTCACAACGGGTTTGGTTCCGGCTTGGAACGGATACTCGCTGTAAACACTGGTTCCTAACACCTGGGCGGCAACAGCGGCTTGCTGTAAACGTTCTTGGGGCACCGTGACATACAAGTCACGGGGCAAAATTTCGCCGGTGTTCTCGTTTTCCAGCCGACTCAAGAGCTGGCGAAGAATACGGAAGGATGACGGAACAATACCGCTTGCGGCTCCCGAATGAACACCTTCAGTTAATGTAGACACTGAGAGATTGCCATTAGCGAGTCCACGTAACGAAGTGGTGATCCAGAGCTGATCGTAGTTACCGCAACCCGAATCGAGGCAGATGACTAGACTCGGCGTGCCAATGCGATCTTTTAGCGCTTCAACATAATGCGGCAGATCGAAACTGCCACTTTCTTCGCAGGCTTCGATGAGTATGACACAGCGTGCGTGTGGGATGTTCTGGAGTTTGAGCGCCTGAATCGCGGTGATCGAGGCAAAAGCTGAATACCCATCATCAGCACCGCCACGACCGTACAGCCGCCCATCTTTGATCACCGGCTTCCACGGCCCGAGGCCTTCGTTCCAACCCTCCATTGGTGGTTGCTTATCAAGATGACCATAGAGCAACACGGTTTCCTTCGAGTCACCAGGAATCTCGACATAGATGAGTGGCGTGCGTTTTTCCAAGCGAACAATATCGAGCGTGAGAGCAGGTATGTGTTGCGTGCGAATCCAAGTGGCAATCAAGTCAGTTGCCTGATCCATATACCCGTTAGTGTTCCAGGCCGGATCATACGCAGGGGACTGGTTAGGAATCGTCAAATACTCCTGTAGCGCTGGAACGATGCTGGTATCCCATTGTTGGTCAACGAAAGTGCGAGTTTTTTTGCTGTCCATAGGGCGCCTCTCTTCATACGGTCGTTGTCATTCTGAGGAACAACGCGACGAAGAATCTCTCAGACATCAAGCTCAGGGGAGAGATTCTTCACTTCGTTCAGCATGACGTTCTCGTAGCATTATCAACCAAGCCGAACTCCTGTCCACTACTTCACCCTCTTGACGCGTAGAGCGGCAGATGTCTAGTGATCGTGATAGCAAACTTCTGTTGTTTGAGGAGGTGTGTATGGAAAAACTTCTCGTTTATCACAACCCTGGGTGAGGGCAGTCACGAGGAGCGCTCGATATCCTGAAAGAGCGCGGCGTCGAGTTCGACGTTATTGAATATCTGAAAAATCCGCTCGACCGAGCAACGTTTGAACGGTTCCTCGCGCTGCTACCGAATCCACCGGCAGATCTCGTGCGGAAGGATAAAAACTTTGAGTCACTGGGCTTGGATGAGAAAAACTATCAGACCCGTGACGCGGTGATCGAGCTGCTCTTACAGCATCCAGTGCTGATGCAGCGGCCAGTGATCATTCGTGGGCAAAAGGCGGTTATCGCACGCCCGTCTGAAAAAGTGCTCGACTTGTTGGGGTAACGACCACCAGTCACAACTTAAGGACAAATCCTTGTGTTGTAGGTGGAGCGCAGCGCGTATGGGTTCCTTCTCCTTCCGGGAGAAGGTCAGGATGAGGGTACCAAGAGACAAAAACCGCTATTTTGTATCCCCTCACCCTAGCCCTCTCCCTGAGGGAGAGGGAATTATGCTGCTGCTAACGGCTTCAGTTGTGACTGATGGGTAACGACCGCCGCCGCTGTTCGCTATTTGCTCTTTTGTCCGGCGATAGCTAACAACTTCACGATTTCCGAGTGATTGTTGTTACTCGCGAGGATCAAGGCGCTCTTCCCGGTCCAATCTTTTGTGTCTGGGTCAGCGCCTTTGGCAAGCAGTGCTTTGACAATACCGGTGTGGCCTTTCTCTGCGGCCCACACGAGCGCGGTTTTTCCCTCACCGCTGCGGAACTTGATATCGGCATTCTTGGCCAGTAGGGCTTGGGTGATTTCCTCTAATGAACGCTCCACGTCAGCATCGATATAGTCTTGCGCAGCAGCCCACACGAGCGCACTCCGCCCTTCATTATCAGTGACATTCACTCCTGCACCTTTTGCCAGCAATGCTTGCACGCTCGGAAGATGTGCTTCGTTGGCAGCCCACATGAGAGCAGTCTTCCCGTTCTCGTCGGTCGCGTTAATGTCTGCGCCTTTAGAAAGGAGGGTGGGGATGATCTCCGCTTGCCCTTTGAGTGCGGCAATCATCAGGGCATCTCTCCCGCCATGAGTTTTCACCGTGACATCAGCACCCTTGGCTAGCAATGCCTGGGCGATGTCGAGAGATCCACTATTGACCGCCCACATGAGTACGGTCCTGCCATCTTTATCTTTGATATTCGGGTCGACATTTTTTGCCAGCAGCGCACGGGCAATGTCGAGATAATTGCTGTTGGCTGCGGCCATCAGCGGAGTTTTGCCCTCGGCATTTTGCATATCGACGGCGGCATTGCTTTTGAGCAGCACGCGGACCAAATCGATATGATCGTTGCTGACAGCGAAGAGCAAGGCGGTATTGCCTTCTTTGTCTTGTGCGTCAAGCGGAACGTTATTGGCAACGAGCGAACGCAGGATGAGTTCATAACCATGCATTGCGGCCCACATCAACGCGGTTTTCCCTTCCGCATCACTTGTGGTGATGTCTGCACCGCGAGTGAGTAGCGCCTCGGCAGTATCGCTGAGAGTTTGGACTAAGCCAAAGCGATCGGGCGGACAACTGGTAGCCCAAAGGAAGGCGGTTCTGCCGTTCTTATCTTTCGCATTTATGTCAGCGCCTTTGCTCAGAAGCAGTTGCACTGTGCCAGTTGCGCCTCGTCCGGCGGCGACCATTAATGAAGTTTGCCCGTCAGCGTCGTGTGCGTTGACATTCGCACCTTGATCGACCAGCGCCTGCACCGTGTCGCTTGAACCGGTGCGAGCAGCGGTGATGAGATTGCTATCAATTTCTCGTAATTGTGGTGCTGCTTGAGGAGACGATGGAGCGGTAGTCACTTGGAGTTCTTGGGAGGTGGCTGTCTGTCGTGGCCAATACCACAACCCGCCGCCGACCGTTGCGGCCAGGAACAGCCCTCCGACAACGATCGTACGACCAGAAATACCGACCTCTTTTCTCTCTGAGGAAGTTGGCGAGTTATACGAAAAGGTAAAACGGCCGAGACTGCTGGCGGAGCCATTTCCCGTGCTTGACGAGTTGCGAGCAGCGTCACTGGTGGTGCGAGAATTTCCATTTGTTCCATGCTGTCCGGCAATGGCACCTTCCGGCGGTAGCAAGAGGGTTCGTTGCCCTTCTTCACTGTTGGCAAGTGCTTCCTCGAGTGCGCGACGGATAATTGTGGCATTCGCCGGACGTTGGTCAGGCGACTTCGCAAGCATTTTTTCGACTTGTAGTCGGATGCCCACAGGAATGATTTCTGGGAGAGGGCGTGGTGCACCTTCGAGGTGTTGATACATCAACGCCATTGGGCCGTCACTCGCAACGAACGGTGCTCCGCCGGTGAGCATCTCATACACCATGACTCCGAGAGCGTAGATATCTGAACGGGCGTCGACGACTTGTCCACGCCACTGTTCTGGGGCCATGTAACGAGGAGTTCCAGGGGAGACGCCGGTATGACTCAGGTTGCTGGTCTCTTCCCCTAAGATCTTGGCAATGCCAAAATCCCCGACCTTTACACGGTCTTCTCCGTGCTGTTCTTCAATGAAAATGTTGGCTGGCTTGATGTCGCGATGGACAATCGGTTCTGGGAGTCCGTGGGCTTCGGCAAGGGCGTCGCAGACTTGTGACGTGATGCGAACAACACGCTCAACCGAGAGCGTTCCGTGGCTTTGGAGCACTTCTTTCAGTGTCCGTCCTTTGATGATTTCCATCGTATAGAACAATTGTCCGATGTCATCACGTCCGGAGTCGTAAATTGTCACTGTATGTGCACTACGTAAGCGTGCAGCCACCCGTACTTCGCGCAGAAACCGTTTCGAGAAGTCTGGGTCACGAGAGAACTCTGGGCGCATGGTCTTGAGTGCCACCTCGCGTAACGCATGGCCTTCCGCATCAAGCTGTTCCGCACGATAGACAACGCCCATTGCTCCTTGGCCTAGTGGGGCGACGATACGATACTTATCAGCGATAAGTTTAGACTCGGTATCAGTAGCCAGCGTTGTCATGCAACAGTTCCCTTCTCTATGTGGGTGGCGCTCAAGAGGGTACATCCCTTTCTCAGAAGGGCGTACTCTAATAGTTTCGGCCATCTACCGCAAGAGCTTTAACTGAGAAAAAGAGGAATTAGGCGCTGACGGGGAGGGAAAACGAGAAGGTACTGCCTTTCCCTGATTCGCTTTCGACCCATACCTGACCACGGTGGGCTTCGACAATTTGCTTGACGAGAGCGAGACCAAGTCCGGTCCCACGAATCTGTCGGGTTTCACTGCTATTAACCCGGAAAAATTTGTCAAAAAGCTGGGGGATCGCCTCGGATGGAATGCCGATACCATCGTCGGTGATGCGCACCTCGACAAAGTTCTCAGTATTGTGGGCGCTGAGGGTAACGGTACCGCCATTCGGAGAAAACTTGATGGCGTTGGACAACAGATTGGTGAGTACTTGGCGGATGCGATTACTGTCCATGCGGACGGTAGGGAGTGCGTTCGGAGCAGCGATATGAAACCTATGCTTCTCTGCGACGCTAACGAACGGAGCAATTGCCTCCTGCAAAAGCGGCAGTACAGCAGTATCGGTAAAGGTATATGTCTGCTGTCCTGATTCGATACGCTGGAGATCGAGAAAATCGTTGATTAAGTCGGTGAGACGTGCAGCTTCGTCATTCATGATAGTGAGAAAACGACGTTGCTGATCCACTGAGAACTCGCGCGTAAGCATGAGTTCAGTAAATCCGCGCAAGCTTGTCAGTGGAGTGCGAAGTTCATGGCTGACGGTCGAAACAAGTTCATCCTTGAGTCGCTCTACTTCTTTCCGTGCTGTAACATCGCGTGAACTTAAGGTGAGGCCAGCAACGGCACTATCGTCGAGCAAATTACGCAGGACACTATCAACCATTCGCCATGTCCCGTCCTTACGCTGCCACTGTGACTCAAATACGCGTACGTCCTCTGACTCCTGCACGACAGCGGTCATGAATCCAGCGACTTGCTCCTGGTCTGTGGGGTGTAACAGGGCAGTGAACGGTTGGCCGGTGAGTTCATGGGCAGTATATCCTAACCAGTGTTCGACCGACGGACTGATATAACGGATAGTGCCGTCGACATTCAGGATAGTCAGCACATCGGCAGCATGTTCAATGAGGGAGCGGAAGCGTTCTTCACTCTTGCTCAGCGCGGCATGAGGGGCTGCGAGTTGCAGACGTGCCTGGTCTGCCTGCTCCTAAGGCGGTGGCAGGAAACAACTTACCGCAATAGTGATTGACCGGAGTGGAGAGCCTCTGCACAAGAGCAGGGATGAGAGACGAGACCATTGTGTGCTGGCTTCGGTCTAAGTATCGAAGTCTGGTCGAAGAGCTGGATGAACGCGGGCGAC
>VGTJ01000115.1 GCA_016874775.1 Deltaproteobacteria bacterium | reverse complement strand
GCGAGAGGCCGGGGGAAAGAAGCTCTTCAATTGTGTCCATTCGGTCATGGTCAGGTCCGTTGGATAAACTCGCGGCAGTGTATTCATCCCTCAAGCTTACCAATCCCTTTTTCAAAACACTCTCTTAGGGCCAAACATGCCGTGGCAGTTCTCACCCCGACTGTGGAGTATTCGTACCAAGAGTGTGGTCTTGGTCATTCTCTATGTGCTCGCCCTGTATGGCGTGTACGGAGGATTTACGCTGTATCTCCTCCATCGGGAATCACTCGAAGCGCAAGATCGTTTCGAGCAGACTGCCAAGATGGTTGCGACACAGCTCGATGCGCATCTCGAAGCTGGGCAACAAAAACTGACCATGGTTGCCACACTGCCCGGGTTGTCATATGGGCTGCAGACGTTGTTTGAGACGCAGAATGGCGGTGAGTTCCCGGCGTGGACAACACTTCATTATATTTTTCTGCAATCGCCCGTGTTCACCGGTGGGATGTTCCTGCTCGATCAGGAAGGAAAAGTACGTTGGACCGAACCTCCGAGTCTACCAGGAGTCGGACAATGGCTCTCTTCTCTTCCTGCTATCGCTGAGCTGTACAAACACGGTCAGCTGGTGGTCTCTGCTGGGATCGAAGCCGACCAGTTCCTGCCGTATCCCCATGTGATCATGGCCGTTCCTATCCGCGGCCCTACAGGGGAAACAACAGGAATCCTTGGTGGTGTCATTGACCTCACTGGGCCAGCGCTGGTGAACATCCTGGGGGGTGTCTCGACCGTGCGTAACCGGTTTGTTGAGATCCTCGACCAAGAAGGTCGTGTGATCGCGAGTACCAAAAAAGATCGACTCCTGCAGCGTTTCTCGGTTGAACCACAACAAGAGGACGCTCTGCTGATGGCATCCGCCGACTTACAGCAAGCCCCTTGGCGTGTCGCGTCCGGGCAACCTCGGAGTATCGTTTTCGCCGATGTGTCGCGAATGCATCACTTTTTGTGGTGGTGTGGATTTGGCATGATCTTGCTTGCCATTGCTGTGGGTGCACCGTTTGTGAACAAGGTTGTTGGTCCGATCAAACAACTGACGAACGATGCTGAACGCATGGCCGGTGGTGACCTGTCACAACCAGTCGAGATCAGAGATCGTCACGATGAAATTGCCACGTTGTCACGTGCCTTTGAGCACATGCGTGTGGAACTGGATCGCTCTCGCACGGAACTCGAACAGCGACTGCAAGAGCGAGAAGAACTGATTCGTCTCAAGGAAGAATTCCTCGCCAACATTTCACACGAACTCCGGACTCCTCTCCATGTGGTCATGGGCTATGCTGACATGCTTCTTGAACAGGAGTCAGATGAACTCAAGCGCAGTATGCTTGGCCATGTACGAACCAAAGCTGATCAACTGTTTCGCTTGATGAGTGACTTGATGACCGTCTCAGGCTTGAACACTGGAAAGGTCGCACTGCAAGTGAGTTCCGTGATGGTCGCTGATCTGCTTGACCGTCTTGAGCCTCTGGCCGAGCAACTGCGAGGTGACAAAGACCTCGAAATTGTCTGGGACTCTCCCACTCCTTTACCAGTGATGGAGACGGACGGGCTTCGCCTTGAGCAGGTGTTGACCAATCTCGTGACCAATGCCGTCAAGTTTACCCAAAAGGGACAAGTGATCATCCGTACTCGTCAAGCTGTGGGGCAAGGGCTGATCATCTTTGAGGTCTCCGATACTGGCATCGGTATCCCTGCGGAAGAACTCCCGTCCATTTTTGACGAGTTCCGTCAGGTCGATGGATCGATCAGCCGTCGCTACGGTGGTATGGGCTTAGGTTTAGCGCTCGTTAAAAAGCTCGTGTCACTTTTGCAGGGAGAGATTTCGGTCATCAGCCAGCTTGGGCAGGGGACGGCGTTTACCGTTACCTTTCCGTTACGTTTGTCTCCTTCACCGACGGCGGAGAAAATGCGCAGCGCTCCACCACTGCGAGAAAGCGCTCCGAGTATGACCAATAACACGATAGAGGTCGAAAAGCGGATCGCCTGAGCGCACTCCTTGGCTCCTCTGTAGATTTGTTCAGCAGTGAATCGTTTCTCACCGAAACTTCTCCACCCGTTCATTTGCATCAGAGATGGGGAAAACACTTGCTTCTTCAAACGCGACGGCTTCACCCACAGTTTTCCCACTTCCTTGATTGTAGAGCACCTTGTAGGCGGCAAGAGAATCGCGACTATTGGTAAGAATCTTCTCGGTGAGCGTTTGTACCGCTGCGTCGAGTTCGGCTAACGGCACGGCACGATTCGCGATGCCCCAAGCCGCCGAATCACGACCAGTGAAGGTATCAGCAGTGAACGACAATTCCCGTGCTTTGCGAAAACCAACCGCCTGTGGTAAGCGAGCACTCATTCCCCAGGTTGGGCGCAACCCCCATTTGGCATGAGTATCGCCCAGTTTGGCTTCCTCAGCAATGATCACGAGGTCACATGCCAAAGCGAGCTCTAGTGCGCCGGTGAAACAAAATCCGTTCACTTTTGCAATGACAACTTTCGGGATCGTCTGAATCGACGTGATCAGCGCACGTGCAGGATCGTCGAGGATCGGTCCGATAGCGCCATTGTTCAACGGTAATTTCCCGAGTGCTTTCAAATCGACTCCAGCAGAGAACGCGCGCCCTACACCAGTAAGAACAACAACCCCAATATCCTGAGATGCTCCAGCGTGGTCGACGGCCTGCTTGAGTTCAGTCAGCATCGTTGTAGTGATAGCATTGAGGACGACCGGACGATTCATAGCAATAGTTGCGACACCATTTGTGTGTTCGACGAGAATAGTTTCGTACGCCATAGATTTTCCTTTGGCTGAGAAACTAACCATAAGGACGAAGGAGGAGCAATGGCTGAGGGAGTGGCTTTTATTGATGGCAAGTATGTCGCTGCTGATGACGCAAAAATCTCTGTCTTCGATCTCGGCTTTAGTCGCAGCGATGCGGTTTATGATGTGGTGTCAACATGGAGAGGGCGCTTCTTCCGTTTAGATGACCATGTCGAACGCTTTCTCCGCTCACGCCAGGGCGTGCGTATCCCTTGCGTATACAGCAGAGACGAGATCAAGCGTATCCTGGCCGAGTGTGTCTATCGCGCCGGTTGACAAGATGCCTATGTTGAGGTTGCTGTCACACGCGGACGATTCCTGGTCCAGGGAAGTCGTGACCTACGACAAACGAAACCAACTTTCTTCGCCTATGCTGTACCCTATGTCTGGATCTCTCCGCTTGAGAAACACCGTGAGGGGGTCCACGCGTACATTGCGAGCACGTCACGTATTCCCGACTCAGCCGTGATGGCACGGTTTAAGAACTTCCATTGGGCCGACCTCACTCGTGGTCAGCTCGAAGCGCTTGACGCTGGAGCAGATGTGGCGGTGCTCTGTGGTATCTCCGGCTACCTGGCTGAAGGTCCAGGGTTTAACGTGTTCTTTGTGAAACAGGGAAAAATCTTTACGCCGCAGATGAACGTACTCGAAGGAATTACGCGGAAGACGGTTATGGACCTGGCCAAGGAAATTGGTGTTGAAATAGAAGCTGGGGACTACCCGGCGGATGCCCTGCGTAACGCCGATGAAGCATTCATCAGCTCAACTGCCGGAGGTATCATGCCGGTGACAAAAGTTGATGGGAAAACACTTGGTGATGGTCAGGCCGGTCCGATCAGTTGGCGGTTACAAGAACTCTATTGGTCAAAACGTGAGGCCGGATGGTTGGGGACAAAGGTCACCGACTTGATTAAGTGAGGCGAGGTGACGAGTGAAAAATGAAAAATGAAGAAACGGAGACTTTGGACGAGAAACAACTCCCTCTTTTCCTTATTCGCCGCTCTGCATTTTGCATTCTTCATTTTTCATTGTCCTGCTGTTCCATCGGCATAGACTGGTGCGCGATTCTGACCCACCCGCGAGACTGAGAAACGACACGTGCCAAGAAGGTAAGTGCCGCTTTTATCTTGTGCCGCTAACACCCCGTGAAACTCCATCCGTCGACTTGGCGCTTGCTCTTTCAGTGGCCGTTGATGTTGCAGAACGCAGCGCAGTTCCTGTCCAGCCTGCGGCCACCGCGCAAAGTGGACGGTGACGGCAATTCCGGCATAGATGCGTTTCTCAATATCGTCGACAATCGTTACACCTGGCTCAGTAGCATACGCAAGATCAAGCTGCTTCATGTACGCTCGGGCACTCTGGCCGATCGGCCAGAGCAGTGGCGGTGCATCCTTGATCTCATCGCCAGTAGCAATGATGATCTCAGGCTGCCACAGCTCACGATCGGTTAACTTATCTGCAACGGCCTGACTTATATCATACGGCAGTGGTCGCGCTTCTTGTTTCTTGGCATAGATCACATGCCATTTGCCGACCCGACCACTCGTATCATTCCCTTTGCTAAAGTGGATACGGAATCCGCGATCACCCGCCCACAAGCCTTCAGCTTCTTCTACTGTGACGTTGACCGTATCGCCCCCGCGTGCGCCTTCTTTGAATTCGGCACGGTAGCCTACCAGCGACATGTCATTCATCGAGTTTACACCGAGAGCAGCAAAGCCAGCTTGGTGGGCACGTGTCAGCATTCGTGGAGCAGCGAGAGTGCCCACAGGATTGAGCATCTTCTGCGTGACGGTAAATGTATCAATCTGTTTCATTGTTTGTACGCAACGTAGCGTGCGCTGTGCGCACGCTTCTCTTCATGACAAATGGAGTACCGCTTTTCCTGGGACACCACGGTTATAGAAATCAGTTGCGACCTTCGCAATGTCGGTCCACGGGGCTTCGAGTTCAATCGGGGGACGCACCGCCCCTTCAGCGACCAGCCGAGCGAGACGCGTGAGCCCGTCTGATGCTGGCCATGTTTTTACTTCGTGAAATAAGATGAAGCCATACAATACCGTTCCGCCAACCATGAAGAAATTTCGCGCGTTGAAGGTAACATCGGGAGATGCAGAGACGCCACAGGTGACACAGACACTGTTGGGTGCAAGCATCTGTAATGCCGCACCGAGCGCTGCACCACCGACCGATTCGATAATCATATGATAGGGACCAAATTTGCTGGCTGGACTAATGTCATCACCAATGACAACCTCCTGCGCTCCGGCGTCTCGTGCATACTTTTCACGCTCTGCGCGTCGGACGACGCCAACCACCCGCGCGCCACCGTGACGAGCAAGCTGGCAACCAAAGACACCGACTCCACCGGAAGCACCAGTTACCAGAACCGAGCGATTCAACAATGAGCTATTGGCACGGTCGAGGGCATACAATGCTGTTAACCCAGCAACAGGTAATGTTGCTGCCTGCGCAAATGAGACTGAATCAGGCAGCACAGCGAGTTAATGAGTCGGTACCGCAACCTGTTCAGCCCACGCTCCCACTGGCAGTAAGCCAACAACACGCGCACCAACCTTCGGGCCTGAGCGGTCATCAGCGGCTTTTTCGACGACACCAGCAAAGTCCCAGCCTGGACGCCAACCCGCGTCGGCAGTGAGTGAGCGACGCACCTCGCCTAAATTGAGCGAGATTGCTGATACTCGAACAACTGCCTCTAAAGGGAGCGGCGATGGTGCGGCGACGTGTTTCAGGGTCAAACGACCTGGCAGGTTAGGATCGACAACGACGGCACGGATTTGTGTCATGAGCGAAGTACCTCCATTCGTGATGCGTGATGCGTGATGCGTGATGCGTGTTCTTCTCTTCCCTATAGCCTGCAGCCTATAGTCTACAGCCTTTTTCCCCTACAGCCTTTTCCGAGTAATCACGCCCTTTTCACGCAACTGTTCGAGTTCGCTAGTGGACAAGCCGAGGCTCTGGAGAATTTCGTCATCATGCTTGCCCAGGGCCGGAGCTTCGGTGCGCACCCGGGTTGGGGTGCGTGAAAACTTCGCTGCTGGGCCAGTAATCGGAATCGTTGAGCCATCAGCTTGCTGTGTGTTCTGCAGCATATCGCGTTCGAGCACATGCGAATCTTGCGCGGCTTGTGCGTAAGTACGAATCGGTGCGGCAGCCAGTCCTGCCTTGATGAACATCGATAGAACTTCGTCGGCGGGTCGTGTCTCACACCATGCGGCAATTAATGCATTGGCTTCTTCGCGGTGATTGAAACGATTCGCTTGCAGGGCGAATTCAGGATCTTCCGCTAAGTCTGGTCGCCCAATCAGCCGCGCCAGTATCTTCCAATGTGAATCGAGCACGACGGCGAGACGAATATGGCCATCGCGGCATGCATAGACATTCGCAGGCATCGCATACGGCGATTCATTCCCCCAACGCGGTAAGGGGACTCCGAGTGCCGCGAGCGTCAAATTGCCATTGGATTGGAAGAGAATTGAATCGAGCAGCGAGACATCAACATGTTGTCCTTCGCCAGTGCGACTCCGATGCGACAGCGCTGCGAGGGTTGCTAGTGCACCGTGCATACCAGCGAGATCGTCACATAACGCTGTTGCCGCACGTACCGGCGTGCCTTCGCGATTGCCGTTGAGCGACATAAACCCGCTGGCAGCTTGAGCCAAAGTATCGTAACCCGCGCGATCGTGGTCCGGTCCGAACTGTCCAAAACCGGAGATCGACGTGTAAATGATGTCTGGCTTCACTTTGCGAACAGCATCGTAGCCGACACTCCATTTATCCATCGTTCCAGGACGGAAATTCTCGACGACAATATCCGAGCGAGCGGCAATTTTGAGGAAGATGTCCCGTCCTTCGGGCTTGCGCAAATCAAGACTAAGGCTGCGTTTATTGCGATTCACTGTAGCGTGCATGTTTGAGATCGGCGGATTGGTTTCAGGAAGAAAGGGAGGAATCGTACGACTAATCTCACCGTCCGGCAGTTCGACCTTAATCACGTCTGCACCGAAGTCAGCGAGCAAGCAGCCACACATCGGCCCTGCCCAGGTGGTTGTTGCTTCAAGGACGTGGATGCCAGCCAGCGGGCCGGGAATGTCACGACGAGCGTCACGGAAAAAATCGGTTTTGTTCATAGGGTTTCCCTCACATTACCCAGTATTCATGAGGGAGCTGTCATTCTGAGTGCAGCGAAGAATCTCTCTGAGAGACCCTGCACTTCGTTCAGGGTGACAACTCTCAAAGGACTCCACTTAACTTTCCGCATCCGGTTGTGTCTCAGGCGCAGCTTTAGCAAATGCTGGCTGAGTTTGGCAAAACGAGTCAATCTGCACCAACGTCGGACAAGCTGTGAGATCGCAACCAAAGCGGCGCGCGTTGACCATTTGTGGAACGAGACACAAGTCCGCAAAGGTCGGCGTGCTGCCAAAACAGAAACCGTTACGGTTTGGTATTGTCTTCACCATTTGTTCTAAGGCAACGAGGCCTTCGGTGATCCAGTGCCGTCCCCAGGCTTGAGCCTCAGCTTCAGTATGGTGAAGCGTAGTCTGGAGGTAATTTAGGACCCGTAGATTCTGCAGCGGATGCATCTCGCAGGCGACCGCGAGCGCTATGCTTCGTACCAGGGCACGGTCGGCGTGATCGCGGGGCAACAACGGAGGGCTGGGATAACGCTCTTCGAGATATTCCAGAATTGCCAGCGATTGGGTGAGCATCCGCCCGTTATCTTCAAGTGTAGGGATCAGCGCCTGGGGATGGATTGCTTTGTACGATGGCGTGAGATGTTCCCCGCCCCCACGTCGCAGATGAATCGGGATATACTCATACGACAAACCTTTGAGGTTGAGGGCAATGCGCACCCGATATGACGCTGAACTGCGGAAATAATTGTAGAGTTTCATTGTTTCCCCTCCTATGAGACGCGGACGAGGTTGCCTCACCGCTTGTCTCATAGGTCAACGGTTTGGGTGGTGCAATGGGGAGAATGTGATCTCGGAGGGAATGTTCCCAAAGCCTACTAGCCGAATCTTGACGCTCATGTTGTAAGGGTGAGGAAGGTATGCTGAGGGAGTACAATGCAGCAATCATCGAATAAAGCTGGTTTGACACTGGTGAGTTGGGACCTTGTGGGTGATTGAAGAAAGGTTGACTCTCACAGATCGTATTGCGGTTGAAGGATTATAAAAAGTGAGGGAGGGTGCACCGGTCGTCGCGAAACCTGCCTCGGCTGAGCTAAATCCATCCGGTACTCCGACGCAGACCGCATCTGTTCCTGCTGTAGCGGGGCCCGCGACTGTGACAAAACCAAGGGAGAAATAGTATGGCCCGGTTTTTCTGTCAATCGACCGGAAGAAGTGTTTCACGAGGTCATGCCGCCAGAAATGGGGTTTGCCTGGAACTCGCTCTCGTTCCAGCAAAAGCGCGCTGAAGGGAACGCCGCAGGAGTTTTTTCACTTTCCTTGCTGTTTGTTTTTCTGATTCTTGCAGCACTGTATGAAAGCTGGTCACTACCATTCAGTGTGTTACTAGGGACACCGATCGCGATCTTCGGGGCGTTTCTGGGGTTGTTGATGCGACAGTTTGAGAACAACGTGTACGCACAGATCGGACTCGTCATGCTGATCGGATTAGCCGCAAAGAACGCAATTCTGATTGTCGAGTTTGCCAAGCTGGAAGTGGAACGTGGCAAGTCCGCGCGTGAGGCAGCATTGAGCGCTGCCCGGTTACGCTTACGCCCGATTCTGATGACCTCGTTTGCGTTTACCCTCGGTTGCGTACCCTTATGGGGAGCCTTTGGTGCCGGAGCTGTCGCGAGACAAATTCTCGGAACAGTGGTAATCGTCGGTATGCTGACCGCAACGCTCATCGGTATTTTTCTCGTGCCAGTACTCTTTGTGGCGATCGAAAGACTAACGGGCCGCAAAGAGCGAACTCCCGCACTGCAAAGAACTGAAGCGGTGGTGGCTGAAGGAGTAACAGATTGATTATGAAGATGTTGGTAGTGGTTGTTTTTTTGACGAGCTTGACAATAACTTCTTGTTCTCTTGGTCCACAGTATCAACGCCCAACGACAGTTGCCCTCGATGATTATCGCAGCCATGTTGGCATCCCCGAAGCAACCGCCTTTGCCGATCTCCCTTGGTGGGATGTGTTTCGTGATGAGGCCTTGAGCGGGTTAATTAACGAAGCACTCAAGAATAATTACGACCTCCGTATTGCCGCTTCGCGTGTTGAACAAGCACGAGCTTTGTATGGGGTCGCACGCGCGGAGTTTTTTCCTCAGATTGGTTACGACGGAGGGGTAGGCCGTTCCGCAAATATTTCCCAACTTTCTGTGGTGACTCCGCGCGGACAAGAAAACTATGCCTTCAGAGGGATTTTCAATCTTGCCTGGGAGGCTGATGTGTGGGGTCGGATTCGTCACTCGACCGATGCAGCGATCGCGGAGTTGCTTGCGAGCGAAGAGTTCCGGCGTGGCGTTGTTCTCTCCTTAGTGAGTGACGTTGCGCAGGCATACTTCGAATTGCGCGAGTTTGATCTTGAATTGGAGATTGCCCGGCGGACGTCTGAATCTTTCCAAAAAACCCTTGATCTCTTCTCTCGTCGACTACAACTTGGCGTAGCGTCAAAGCTGGAGACCTCACGCGCTGAGGCTGCTCTTGCCTCGACGGTGGCAGTGATTGCGAATCTCGAGCGATTCATTGTTGCTAAGGAGAATCAGATTTCCCTTCTTCTTGGGCGCGCCCCTGGACCGGTCCCACGCGGCGCTGGGTTAACTGACCACATGTTTCCTCCCAATACACCACCGGGATTGCCATCACAGCTATTGGAACGGCGCCCAGATATTCGCCAGGCAGAACAGTTGCTGATTGCTGCGAACGCACGGGTTGGTGTGGCACAGGCGAACTTTTTTCCTCGTATCGGCCTGACGAGCTTGTTTGGTGGTGCCAGTGAAGATGTCGAAAAAGTATTTCTCAATAGCGGCAACATTTGGTCCGTCGCTGGCCAAATGGTCGGCCCTATTATTCAAGGTGGACGTTTGACGAGTTTGCATCAAGCTGCCATTACGCAATGGGAACAGGCGAAGTTACGGTACGAACAGTCAGTGATTACCGCCTTGCGAGAAGTCTCCAATGCGCTGATCAACCAACAAAAGCTGGCGGAAGTACGCAAGGGACAGGAACGGGCGGTTGCCGCGTTACAAGAATCTGTTCGGCTTTCTACGTTACGCTATACTGGTGGTTTCGCGGGTTACTTTGAAGTGATCGAAGCCCAGTTGCAACTCTTTCCTGCAGAGAACGCATTAGCGCAAACCCGCCGTGATCAACTTATTGCCGTGGTGCAACTGTACAGAGCCCTGGGAGGCGGGTGGGCAGCGTATGCTGAGCAACCGCAACTCCCACTGAAATGGGAAGAAGTTGTACGCCCGTAGCGAGTAATACCAAATCTTTTTGATGGTAGCGTTTCCGCACCTGAGTGCTGTGTCATTCTGAGCCGCGGAGCGGTGAAGAATCTCTCTGAGAGAGCCTTCGCTCCGCTCAGGGTGACACGCACATGCGCCTATCTTTCGAAAGCTGGTATGAGCACTGCTTCTAGTGCGCCCAAAAACCGACGAAAATCATCGAGCGTGAGATGGCCCATGTTGGCGACACGGAAGATCCCAGTGGCAAGTTTGCCCTGGCCTTCGTAAATGACGAAGCCGCGCTCTTTGAGGCTGTCGTGCATACGGGGGTAGGTCATACCTTCTGGGAGAAGCAAAGACGTGAGTGTGTTCGATTGGTGTGCTGCCGGTAACAGTGCTTTCAGTCCGAGCCGTGTGAAACCTTCACGGAGCAGTTGCGCGGCGGCACGGTGACGTTGGACGCGTTTGGCGACGGTTTCTTCTAAAAGTTCATCAAGTGCGGCATCGAGCGCATACCAGGTTTGTACAGATGGCGTGAACGGAATGCTCCGTCGTTCATGTGCTTCCCAGTGTAACGGCAAATGCAGATAGAGCGAGCGGCGTGGGTACTGCTGCATCGCTGCCATTCCTTCATTGCGGACGAGGACAAAAGAGACCCCAGGTAACCCCTGGACACATTTGTTGGCCGTGCACGCACAGAGATCAACGTGGTCACGAACAAGGTCGAGATCTTCAGCCGCGAGTGAACTGACGGCATCAAGCAGTAACCAGCGGCCAGCACGATGAGTGATGGTGCCAACTTCGGTGACAAGATTCAGCAGACCAGTTGTCGTTTCATGGTGTACGTAGGCCACGGCATGAATAGCTGGATCATCTCGCAAGGTCGTCTCGATCTGGTGCAGATCTGGCCGTTGGGTCCATTCGTAACGCAATTCAACAGTAGGAATACGGTGCGCCTCAGCCATGCGCAACATACGTTCGCCATAGACCCCGTTATTGATAACTAAGAGTTTTTTGCCGTCAGGAAGTGCTGATGACACCATCGACTCAACTGCGAGGGTACCGGAGCCGGTGACTGGTACCGCAGTATATCCACCAGACGGAGCGAAGGCTTGGAGCAACTTCGTGCGGATTGCGACGAGCAGGTCAGAAAACTCTTCCTCACGATGACACAAGTCACCGCGGAGCAAGGCTTGTTGCACTCGTGGTGAGACGTTGACGGGGCCGGGGTTTAATAAGATATGCTGGCGCATAATACATGAAGAATTAAAAATGAAGAATTAAAAATTCGCAAACAAAAGGACGTGAACAACTTTCTCTTTGTTTTTCCCTTTTTCATTCTTAACTCTTAACTCTTAACTGGCCTTGTCCCACTGGCAACTATTTCCCCAGGGCCTGCATGAAGCGAGCAGCAATCTCTGGCGGTTCGTGCGTGATCCGTCCGATGTGCCGCTCTTCGCGGTCAGGTTCGATCTTGATC
Source organism: Deltaproteobacteria bacterium (assembly GCA_016874775.1). Taxonomy (NCBI): domain Bacteria; kingdom Pseudomonadati; phylum Myxococcota; class Myxococcia; species Deltaproteobacteria bacterium. The sequence goes on along the minus strand of VGTJ01000115.1, from coordinate 9,227 downwards.
AACAAGAACGACGGGCCCGGGTGAGAGAGAAACTCTTGGGCTGTTGAACGTAATGCCGTTTCGTTATCTACCCGCGTTGCCTGTTTGTACCCACTTGCTCTGGCTATTGCTTCTAACGCCACCTGGCCGGAAACCGTGCGTTGATTGCCCGTAGAGCCATAGACTTCATTATCAAACACAAAGTGTATGAGGTTCTGCGGCTGAGTAGCAGCGATCATCGCGAGCGAACCCATGTTCATCAACACGTTACCATCACCATCGAAGATAACGACACGGCGGTCGGGTCGATTCAATGCCACACCTAAGGCAATTGACGAGGCCAACCCCATCGAACCAATCATGTAAAAATTGCCGAGTCGATCTTGAATGTTAAATGACTCACGTGAAATGAACCCGTTTGCATGGACAACGACTTCATCACGCAACAAGGGGATCACAACCGAGAGTGCTTCGGCGAGTTTCATTTCATCACTCCCGGGGGCAGCAATAAGGCGACAGGTTTCTTGGTGTTCCTGAGTGTCTCTGCTGCCCAGTCGATTGATTCTCTGACGGTGTCGGCATCGAGGACTTGATGAGGAAGCTTCAGTGTGGACAGCAGCGTTGGCGATATGTCGCCCATAATCAGATGCTCTGGCGCATCTTTCCCTTGATAGCCTCGCCAGGTGATGAGCAGCAAGCAGGGAAAGTTATACATCAGGCTCAGCGAGGCCAATGCATTGACGCATACACCAAGACCGGAGTTTTGCATGATGACGGCGGGTTGTTTACCCGTCATGAACGCACCTGCCGCCAAGCCAACCGCTGCATCTTCTCGTGTCTCAGGAATATAACCGCCGCGCTCTTCCAACGTGGCAATGAGGCTTTTCGCTAGTGAACAGGGGACTCCAGTGAAGAAGTCAAACCCTGCATCGACGAGATAACGAAGAAAATCTGGACCGGAGGTCATAATTAAAAATTAAAAAGTAAGAATTAAAAATGAAAAATTGAGAATACAAAACGAGCATTACGGAGAGCAATATGTCCCCATCCATTCTTCATTTGGCATTTTTAATTTTTCATTGATTGTTTTAGTGTCTTCGTGCAATGCGGCGGCGCACTTGCTCTTGTGTCCGTTTTTCTTTCTTCGCCACTAATTCTGTCAGCGTTGTCCCTGCTTCTTGCGCCGCGGGGCGAGTCAATAACATTGGGAGTACCCCAAGTGAAGCGACTAAGACGCTGCCGACTGCCAGGGTCAGTAAGAGTCCCATGCTGAAAATTCCGTAGTACCGCGCCACCATAAGGCTGCCGAACCCTACCATAGTCGTCAGCGAGAACAAGGCCACTGCTTGCCCGGTGCTGCCGGCAACTAACTCGGGTCCACTTTCTCCAGCCTCGCGGAAACGATGCACGATATGAATACCGTTCTCGACACCAATGCCGATAATGAGTGGCACTGCCACGAGGTTCGCAAGATTAAATTGCAAGTTGCATAACCACATCAAGCCCGCAGTCCAAATGACACCAAGCACTAAGGGAAGAACCGCAAGCAACGTATCGCTGGTTCGGCGTAAGGTGAAAAAGGTAACGACCAAGATTGCTAGAAATGCATACACCGCACCTTCGATGTAGCCTCGTTTCATCGCCCCGATGGCTTCATAACCGATCACTGGTGATCCGGTCACATCGGGATCAACCTGGCGAAGCTGTGAGATAAATTCCTCAAGCCGATCGCGTTCGCGAATGTTGTATTTCGGATAAATCTGTAGAAGAAATTTGGTTCCGTCTCGACTAATGAAGCGACTCTTGAGTTGCGCGGGAATATCAGCAAAAGATATCGGTCCAGTCGGATCGAGATTATCGCGGAGCAAACTCCACTTACTCCCAAAGTCGACAAGCAGTGCTTGTTGGAACCGCACCAAGGCGGCTTGTGCTTGGCCTTCCGGCACCTGTTGCAAGCGATCGATAACGGAGAGGAGCGCTTGTCTGGCTTCAGCAAGTTCCTGGTCGGCAGGTTTCTTTTGCGGGGCCCACTCAGTGTTGTCGGTGCGAATTTTGAGTTTGAGTCTGTCTAAGGTCTCCTGCAAATCTCGTACATCGACCGGAGCCGTAGGCGGTAAGACTGGAGGTAAATCGTTGAATGCCGGTGCAAGTGCACGGATCAATTCTAGCCGCTCGGCTTGTTGGTCGGGAATCAATGAACCAACACTTTCCACTGCCTCAACTGACGAAAGCTGCTGAAACGCAGCAGCTTTTTGCATGGCTTCGGTAGGGGTAGCGGCAGTCGTCAAGGCATTCCAGGATGACCGTTCTGAATTCTCGATGATCCGCTTTTCCCATTTGACTGATTCGGTGCCACGCGCCTGCAGATTTAACAGGTTGTAATCAAACGATAAGGTCGGGAGTGCAGCCAGAGAACAGAGTGTAATAAGGATAAGGACTGCGATGAGGATCGGATGCCGGCGAGCGAACACCGAGCCGAGCCGGGCAAAGGCTCCGGCGAGAAAGGTATGCCGTCCTTCGACTGCGTGCCACGGACGATACGATTCCAGCAAAACGATGAGGGCAGGGAGGACCGTTACCGTTGCGACGAGGTATAAGAGTAGTCCTCCGCTGGTGATAAGGCCCAGCTCCTGAATGCCGCGAAAGTCGGCGAGCATGACAGCAAAGAAAGCAAGGGCTGTGGTCACCGCTCCGGCAGTAATTCCAGGCACTGTGTGCTCAAATACCTCCGCTAACGCTGCCTGCAGGCTTTTTCCTTGGGCGCGCTCCTCTTCATAGCGGGCCATGAAGTGGACGCCAAAATCGTCGGCTAAACCAAGGAGCAGTGGGCCGACGAACATGGTGATGACAGTGAGGTGTCCCACCGCGAGTGAGATAAATCCCATCGTCCATGCCAACCCGATGCCGAGCGTACAGGCAATCAGCAATGGGTGGCGCATTTTGCGGAAAAAGACGAAATACAACAGAGTGATACCGACGAAACAGACAATCGTTGCTATACCACCGTCGGCTTGCACGCTGACCATTTCATCGCTGTCCAGGGCTTTGGTGCCGGTGACTCCGGCAGCGAGGCCAGGGAACTGTGGGCGAAGCGAGGCAACTGCTTGTCGAATCGCCGCGATCGAGCTCTGCTGTTCGCTGAACCCATCCGCTTCATCTTCTTTTGGTTCGACCATTAAGAAAACGAAACGGCGATTGGCAGAAACGAGGTAGCCATTATCTGACCACTCTTCTGTGCCGCCAAAAAACTCGGCCCACGGTGACCGGTAGCCGTAGTCGTCGCTCTTTAGCGTACGATCGAGTTCTTGCAAAAGCGATTTGAGGAACCCGATCTGCACGGGTTTGCTGTCCTCTTTACTTTTGCTTTCCTCGCTTTCTGGTGAATCAAGGCCAAAGAGGTTACCGACGAGATGGGAGACCATGCCAGAACTGACTTGTTGGTTGATGGCACGAAACAGCGGGTTTATCCCTGGGGAGGTAGTAAGGTCATGGATCAGCGTGTGGTACTCTTCTATATTCTCGCGCAAGCCACGGAGGTCTTCGGGTGACAAATAAAGGAGTTTCTTGCCTTCGAGTGTCGAGGTATCGATGCGATAAAACACTTCAGCGACGTTCTTGGTGTCACGAGCTAGAATATCGCCTAGTTTCGTAACGAAATCTTTCCCTTGCTGAACATCGCGGGGCTCGACGACAACCACCACCTGGTCGATGCCCATGAACTCTTGCGCATATTCCTCATCAAGTTGTACGTAGCGTTTATTCGAGGCAATCAGATCGTTGTGCCCAGTAATAAATTCAAGATGATGAATGGTGTAGAACACCGCCAGAGCAGCAAGCGCAAGGCTCGATAGCAGTATGGCCCACGGAGAGGAAGTAGTTAGAGTGGCAAGAAACTGGAGAAGCCGTTGTTCGTTGGTAATAAATGTTTGTTTAATGCCTTTGGAATCCATGCGTGTCTCTAGGTTGTGTGCAGAGGCTAACGCGGAACTGACACACTGGTGACACTTGACGAGGTCGCTCCCCAATAGTGTCCTTCTGCGCAACGCGAAGAATCTCTCAGAGAGACCCTTCGCTGCGCTCAGGGTGACCTTCCCAATACGTCAGTCTTTGAAACTTGGTTCAGCTCTCCGCCAGCTTCTCCCGCATCCGTTTAATGAGCCCCTGATACGATTCCTTGTTGATTACTTGCTGCATTTGACTCTGGACGTTCGTCACCAGACTGACACCGTCAAGCAGGACATCGTCAATCATCCACTTCCCATTCACTTGGTGCAGTTGGTAATCGACCCCGACTTGCCCTTCCTTCGGATGGCTGACTTTCGTCTCCACCACTGCCCCACTACCATTCATTTTTTCTCCGGTGTAGTCAATTGTCAGGTCCCCGAAGAACTCTGCGGACTTGGGATAAGCGATTTTCTGGAAGAGTTGCACCAACAACTGGGAAAAATTCTTTTGCTCAGTGCCACTCAATTTTCCCCATTGGTCTCCGAGGACGCGTTTGGCGAGATCTTGAATAGCCAGGGTTTCTTCCGCCACTTTGAGCGCTTTGCTATTTGCGGCGCGCTCTGGTGACGAATCCGTAGCTTGCGGTTTATACGAGCGGACGGATTCAATCAGTTTTTGCACTGTGGACGTGGGGCCTTCTGCCCAACTCAGCAGGGGAACACTGAATGCCAGAAGCACGAACGAAAGTGCGAGAGTCCACTTTTTCATTGGTTTCTCCTTTGCGTGAGCACACCTTACTTTCAGGTGCCCTCTCGGAGCTAAACACGAGAGCAGGCAAGGAGTTCTGTAGTCTGGATTGTTTGTGTGTGATCGTAGTCCCCACCTGGGATGCTGTATCGCTGCCCTGCTCCGGCTTGCCTGTAGCAGTCACTAGTATTGCAGGTCTGAGACCTCTTCGCCAACAACCAGGCTCAGTTTCGCCAAGGCGATATTATAGTCTCTCACGGCTTCGTAATAGTCGTTCGCAGCACGCGTATAATTTCCCAGCCCAAGAAAGATATCTTGGGGCTCGCCAATACCCAGCTCAAAATTGGCGGTTGAAAGTGCAACGAGTGCTCGCCCTGCTTTGCGACCGTCATCCGTAATTTTCACCCGTTCCTTTGCCTCTTGAACGTTGAGGTAGGCTTCTTTGACTTCAACCGGAAAACTGTTTTCGGCAGTTTTTCTCTGTGTTTGCAGTTTCATGAGTTCTGCTTCACTACGTGCGACTTTGGCTGCCGTGCCGTTAATGTCAAAATTCCACCGCAGACCAAGCACTGGTCCGGCAAATGCAAAATTGAAGTTATCAAAGATGAACGGGTTGGTTTGACGGGAACGTCCAGGCGCGTAGCCGTAGCGAATCGGGACTGCCAGGAAGAAAGTGGGAAAGTAATCACTCTTGGTCAATGCGAGTTCCGCTTCTTTTGCTTGAATGCCGAGGAGCAAGCGATTCCATTCCGGTCGGTTCTTAAAGAGGCGCTGCACGTAATAGTCAAAATCCTTGAGTTGAGCGGGTTGCGGAGTGAGTGCCGATTCGGCAGGAGTGAACTGCGCAGTTTGCGGCAGTCCCATGACGCGCAACAAGGCTGCTTTAGTGAGTTCGATTCCGTTATCGAGTTTTCCGACTTCCTTCGCGACTCCGGCATAGCCAATTTTAAGGTTCAAGACATCTAGCTGGGAGATTGAGCCTTTGCTGCTTTTCAGCCGTTCATCGGCTGTGGTAACCGCTTTCTGAAAGCCGTCACGAACATCACCAAGGAGGGATTTTACCTGTTGGGTATATTGCAAGGTGTAGTAAAACTCTTTGACCTCGCGCGCGGCTTCCGTTTTTTTCTGGGCAACGTTGGCAAATTCTTGTTCGACGCCTTTGGTCGCAGCGGTGATGCCGTTGGTAATTTTTCCCCACGTGTATAAGGGATACACAAATTGCCCTTCAAAGCGGACGAACGGTCCGATTTCATCAATGCTGCCAGTACGGATCGGCCTATTCCCTGCAACGCTTCCTTTGGCGTCGTTGACAGCACCAAAGACGCTGGTGAATTCACCTGTAGGATAGGCGCCAGCCTTTGCCTGTTGCAAATCGCTCTCGCGCAGGGCAACCTCCCACTTCACTTCTTGAACGGAGGGATGGTTCTCAATCGCTCGTTTGATGCACTCAACCAAGGTGAGCTTCAGAGACGTGGTCTCTCCTTCTTCTTCAGCGGCGGAGCTTTTGCCACCTGAGAAAAAGAAGAACACAAGAACTATGAGGGCTAGTTTGCCCCTCCCTGTGTGATCGCTCCATAGCCATTGCATACAGACACCCCTTCTCATGCAGGTTGTGGATTCTCAGGGGACCAGCAACCTGCCCCCGCATTCAAAACGGACTATTTTACTTCTTTGCTGTGGTTACGAACACAGTGTGGGGGAATAACTCAGGAGGCGGTTGGAGATACATCGCCTCTTTTAACCGAACTACGGAACGTTCGTTCACTTTATGCTGTACCCTTGTGGTCGTGTCATTCCTGAGCGTTGCGAAAAATCGCTCAGAGAGCCCCGTCTTTTCCGCAAGGTAAAAAGACGAGGATCGTTTGATATCTCGACGTGAACGTTCCGCCCTACGCTTTACTAGGCACGGCAACTGTAGCGGTGCCGATGACCCAACGCTCGCCGTCATCGTTCTCCATCCACAGGTCGCATTCGACCGTATGATCGGCGTCATGTTTTTGGGTCACCGCGCCGCGTAGATGAATGTTCCTGTCAGGTAATACTGGACTACGAAAGGTTGTGCCAATCCGTTTGATTTCCGCGGCTTGATTCCAGTCACTAATCATGCGCGCCAACAGGCCCATGCTCATGACGCCAGGCGCAATCATCCCAGGCAGGCCTTCTGCTTTTGCGCCCTCGTCATCGGTAAAGCGCGCGACATACATATTGGCCGTCTTGGCATATCGCCGCACCTGATCTTTGCTCAACGGCATATCGATCGGTGTAATCTCGTCGCCTTCTTCGATCTCTTCAAAATATACAGTGCTCATCGTTGCATAATCCTATGATCAATGACCGCAACCTTCTCGTTCTTTTGATTCTTGACTTCGTTGCGAATGACAATGAAATACATCGAGCCCGTACGGCCAGTCTTTTCGTAGATCTCATGAATGGTGCTCAACATGGTGAGCGAGTCTCCCGGACGAACCTGCGCGAATACTTCGAGATCGCGCCCCCCATCAAATCCAACTTTGCCGAACTTCGGCAGGTTCTCAGGGGAGAATTTATTGGGGCGGAGTTTCGTGACAAAGGTCGGAGGAGCAACTAACTCTTTGTGATGCCCCTGACGAGCGACAGTTTCATCCGTATAGAGTGGATTGGTTTCCCCAAGGGCAGCGGCAAATTCGAGAATCTCTTCCTTCGTAATCGGAGGAAACGCAGTTTCGTCGAAGACTTTACCCAGAATAGATTTATCAAAGTCGAGAGCCATAAGTACACTTCCTTAAGAGGCAGAAGAATCAACCTGCTGACGCTGAGGACGAAAATCGACTGGACGATAGCCGCCCGTACGCAGGGTATCGACTAAATCTTCCATAGAGTTGATGTCGCGATCAAATTCAGTGGCACAGAGGCCGATGAAGCTTACTAAGTGTGAATCACTACCGCCAAACGCATGATAACCGTATTGATCGAGAAGTTCGGCGACCCGTTCGTTCTCGCCCTTTTTACTGCCACCGTTGAGGGCTTCGACTCCAATGACACCTTCGAGCGGGGGTTTGGTTTGGTAATGTTCAATCAGTCCTACGGTTGGTCGTCCGGGATGGCAGGGCATGGCAATGCCACCCATGCGTGCAACCTCGGTAATCAATTCTTGAGCAGGAAGGCGGACATTCTTGAAATCGTAGCGCTTCAAAATGTCGTCATTGACACCGTAGACAAGGATATGACCATATTCGGTTTCGATCTCCGAAGCCTTGAGAATAAGCATGCCATACTTATCTTCGAGGTCGCGATACTCGCCAGATTTGTTGAACTGCCGATGTTCGGTTAAGACGAGCCCCTCAAGTGGGCGTTCCTCGCGCTTACGGGCGAGCCATTTCAAATAGGCTTCGACGGGAGCGCGGCTGTCATCCGATGCTTCTGAGTGGAGATGTAAATCAAGAATTCGTGCCATGATGTATCCTAAATAGCCTGCGTTGAGGCTCGGCTTTTAGTTTTGCAATCCGGCTATGGTGCCAGAATGGGAGAAGGATGGCAATGTGTCAGGGCGGCTTCCGGGGTTTTGTAAACCCTGGGCCACACTTTATACTGCCGTCGACACGAAGTGGCGATTGAAGGAGGAAGCGGTTGGAGAGTTGAGGGAGGGCGAAAGAGCTGATCGCTAGACTGTTGTAATACCAGCAATACCGGAGGGACATACACTCATGAAGAAATCAACATCCAACGAAAACACCCGAATGCAGGAGGGACAGAAGAGTCTGCAAGCAAAATTTTTTGCTTGTGTTTATGCCTTTGGACTGATGACTTTCTGTAGCTTCAGCTTCGTGCCGAGGCTGGCATGGGCCGCCGGGACGATCTATGTCGACCTGAAAACTTCCTCGGCCTCCTGCGCAAAATACAATCCGTCCTCACGATCGTGTGGTTCAGGGACCGACACTGCCTATAAGACTATTGCCGAGGCTGCCGCGGCTGCGACTCCAGGCACGACAGTAATACTTCGCGAAGGCTCCTACAATGAACCGTTGGCTCCATCGACGTCCGGTGCCCCCGGCCAATATATTACGTTTAAGAACCACGGCAGTGAGCAGGTGCTCCTTGGTGGGGAGACCGGGATCGTCTTGTCTAACCGTCGCTATATCTGGATTGAAGGGTTACGTGTGGAGGATCGCTTCTGGTTGGAAGCGAATAACTCGGAGGCGGATTTTGCGACGAATTTCCAGAACCGAAGCTTTCATGTGGTCAAAAATTGCGTCTTTAAGCGGACCCCGGCGACCGGTACGACCGGCAACGTCCGTTTTGTCCGTAGTCATGACAATCGTTTCCTCGACAATACCGTTGAAGATGGGGTTGATAACACGGAAAACGCGCTTCAAGTGCAGGGAAACCCGAGGAGTTGGGCGAGGTAGGACAGGTGCCAGCCTGGGCGTTTGCGCTTAACTTTGAGCGAACCTTTGCCGGGGTCCCCGCGTAAGAGCGAGACGGCCAAGCGGTTGAGGAACGCCCGGTTCTCCGCCGTCGTGCGATCATAGACCCGGCGGGCATCTTCGCGAAACACGACATCTAACACCCAGTGCAGG
>VGTJ01000114.1 GCA_016874775.1 Deltaproteobacteria bacterium | reverse complement strand
CAAAGGCCTACAGGTCTCCGACGATGAGTTTCAAGCGCTCAATATCAAACCCGGTAAGTTTCATGGCGATTGGAACTATACGCTTCTTCCTCGCTCTTAATCGGTAACTTAATTCTTGCCCATGCCTTAGTGGGCGATACCTTAATCGCGGTGTTGCGACAGTTACGCAGCGGCTATGCGCAACGGCCGCAACGGTTTCCCCAGAGTGTGATTTTATGTGGCGTGCGGGATGTCCGTGACTATCGCATTTACTCCTCGGCTGAGAAAACTATTATCACCGGTGGGAGAGCCTTTAATATTAAGGCGAAATCGCTCCGGTTGGGCAATTTCTCCCGTGCCGAGATGGAGGCCCTCTATCTCCAACACACCGAGGAGACTGGCCAAGTCTTCACCTCTGAAGCCTTGGTACAGATGTGGGAATTGACCGAGGGCCAACCCTGGCTCGTCAATGCCTTAGGGTATGAGGTGTGTTTCGAGATTCAGGCGGGGCGTGATCGACAGCAGCCCATCACTCTGAGTTTAGTAGACGAAGCCAAAGAGAACTTGATTCTGCGACGGGAGACGCATCTCGATCAACTCACCGACAAACTGCAAGAGGGGCGGGTGCAGCGGGTGATTGAGCCGTTGCTGGCTGGGGTGGACCTTGCCCAGCGGTTCCAACCTGATGATCTGGATTACGTGGTCGATCTCGGACTCATCACCCAAGAGCGTAATGGGCAGATTCGTATTGCCAACGCTATCTATCAAGAAGTGATCCCCCGCGATTTAGGCTGGCTAATTCAGTCGGGCATGAGCGAACAAACCGCCTGGTATGTCCGTCCCGACGGCATGCTCGATATGCAGAAACTGTTACGGGCGTTTCAGGAATTCTTTCGCGAGCATTCCGAGCATTGGGTCGAGCGTTTTCAGTATAAAGAGGCCGGGCCACAGCTCTTATTGCAAGCGTTCCTGCAACGCATCGTTAATGGTGGCGGACGTATCGAGCGAGAGTATGGCTTAGGGCGTATGAGCACGGATTTGTTGATCCTCTGGCAGTATCCTCACGGGATGCAGAAGGTAGTGATCGAACTTAAAGTGGTGCACAAGAGTCTCGACCAAACGATCGCCAAAGGGTTGGAGCAGACGTGGGAGTATCTCGACCGCTGTGGTGCCGCCGAAGGCCATTTGGTGATCTTTGACCGCACCCCTGGCAAGGCATGGGAAGAGAAGTTGTTTCAGCGAGAAGCGACCGTGCGTGACAAGGCCATCAGCGTGTGGGGGATGTAAGACCTTGAGGGTGAACAGGGCTTCGTGCTGCTTCTGTTGAAGCATGAACGGCGTGTAGAGCTATTAATAATTTAGGAAACCTCTATCAAGACTGTGACGCTCGTACCGCAGCGAGATCTTTACCCAGGGTCCGGCCTGCCAAGCAATAATGAACAGCGGTCCACACGTTCACTAAGGAGAGACACAAAAGCGCGTATCGGAGTGACTCTGTCCCATGCTCGGCTTGAAAGAAGTCGCTGAGCAAGCCAACGGTTTGTGGGCCGAGCCCGAGACCGATGATGTTGACGATGAACAAAAGAATCGCTGAGGCGACTGAACGCATGCGGAGGGAAACCAGGCTCTGATTGAGCGCGAAGCTCGGACCGAGATAGAATCCACCCAGAAGCGCCGGAACAATGCCGTACCACGTCGCGGTCTGAATATCACGAGCGAGATAGGCAGCCACAGTAAAGGGAAGTGAGATCAGAATAGCAACAGCGACTACCCAAACGTTCCATCTCACATCGTGTTTTCCCAGGCGATCGGACAGCATCCCACCGACATAGGTGCTCACTCCGCCTAACACACCGAAGAGGAAGGCGAGGGCCGTGCCAATCTGCCCGCTTTGCAATCCGTGCGATCGCATGAGGAACGCCGGCAGCCACAATACGACGCCATAGCCAACGAAAGACGCCAAGGTGGCGCCTGCCGCAAGGTGGCGCCACGCTGGTATCGCTGTCAGGGAACGAATAACTGTGCCGAGACTCGGTGCTTCTTGTGGAGTTGCCTGTAAACCTTCCGCATACCCGCGCGGAGGTTCACGAAGAGTGAGGAGAACGACAAGCGCCAAGAGAAGTCCTGGCAGACCGACGGTATAGAACGCCACGCGCCAACCATACCACTGGCTGACCCATCCGCCGACGAGAAAGCCTGTCATCAAGCCGAAGTTAATCCCCAACGAAAACGTCCCCATTGCCGTAGCGCGTTCTGCTGGCGGATACATGTCGGCGATCATCGAGTGCGACGGTGGACTCGAACCCGCTTCTCCGACGCCGACGCCAATTCGTGCTGCTGCCAGTTGCCAGAAGTTTGTCGCTAACCCACACAGTGCTGTCATGCCGCTCCATGTCGCGAGCGCCAGGGCAATCAGGTTACGACGATTGCTGCGATCAGCCCACATTGCCATCGGGATGCCTAACGTCGCATAGAAGATGGCAAACGCCACACCAGAAAGGAAGCCAAGCTGAGTATCAGATAATTGCATTTCCAGCTTGATCGGTTGCAAGAGGATCGCCAAGATCTGACGGTCAACGTGGCTAGAGGTGAAAACGAGAACGAGCAGCAACATCGCATAGCGACGATATTGAGGAGTGATAACCGCCGGGACTGGAGATGCTCCGCCTTCGGATTTTGCAGCAGCAGAACTCACGCTTGATACTCCTTGTTATGCTTCCTACTCGTGGTATGGTCGGGAGCGGCAGTGTGACGGTCTGACGCAAGGTCGTCAAGGTGGGTGAGCTGCAAAGAAAAAAAAGGATGACACTATGGGCGTACTTGATGGAAAAGTCGCAATCGTGACAGGGGCAGGAAGATTACGCGGCATTGGGCGAGCGACGGCGCTCGCGCTAGCAGAATTCGGGGCTGATATTGTCGTGACCGGTACCGGACGAGACCCGGAGAAATACCCACCAGATGAAAAAGCAGTGGGCTGGCGTGACATCGAAAGTACAGCAGAACAAGTACGTAAACAGGGCCGCCGCGCTCTGCCGCTGATTGCTGATGTCGTCAAGAGTGAAGATGTCAAATGCACCGTCGCGGCCACCCTGAAAGAATTCGGTCGTATCGATTTCCTGATCAATAATTCCGCGTTTGCCCGCGGAGCTGACCGCGTGCCGTTGCTCGAATTGTCGGAAGAACTCTGGCATAAGGTGTTGGAGACAAAACTCACTGGTAGTTTTCTCATGAGCCGCGAAGTGCTCCCTGCCATGATTAAGCAGCAACAGGGCGGCGCGATTATCAACATCTCTTCGATTGCCGGAAAACGCGGTTTTCCCAATACGACTGCGTATTGCACGTCGAACTTTGGCATTCAGGGATTTACCCAAGCGCTGGCGATGGAAGTGGCACCGCACCAAATTCGTGTCAACGCGGTCTGCCCCGGTATCATCGATACGGCGCGTATGGATGTCGTAGGTCGTGGTGATGCCTGGAACGCCAGCATCAACACAATGGTGCCCCTCAAACGCGCTGGAACAGACGAAGAAACCGGCAAGTTTATCGCGTATCTTTGTACCCCAGATGCGTCGTATATTACCGGGCAATCGCTCAATATCGATGGCGGGTCAGTCATGTGGTAGCGAAGATAATGCAAAATGAAAAATTAAAAATGCAAAATTGAAAACGCAGAATGCAATGGAAAATGCAAAATAAAAGGAAAACTGAAGAGCAAGGAAAAGCATCGGTTGCGAAATGACAACGGATATTCTGGAGCGGAGTGTTGCGTACCCGCTTCGCATCATCAAACTGTATCGAGAACTCCAAAAGGATGAGATCGGGCGAATTATTGGGAGGCAATTGCTACGCTCCGGGACTTCTATTGGAGCAAATATCCACGAAGCACAAGGTGGACAAAGCAAGGCAGATTTCGTCGCCAAGATGTCCATAGCTCACAAGGAGACGCTAGAATCCGTATACTGGTTACGCTTAATTCGCGAGGCTGACTTGGTTCCATCAGGTCGGATAGATGACCTTGCTGATGAAACTGAACAACTCAGCAAGGCTCTTGCGTCGATTCTTTATGAGTGCGAAACGGAGCATCAAGCAATGATATCCCTGTTTTCTCATTTTTAATTTTTCATTGTTCCTATGTGAGCCGTACCGTCAAAATGTCTCTTCTCGCATCGACATGACTAATCACGACCTGCGCAGGGGAGCCGAGCGGCAATGGGGGTGAAGCGTTGACAGCGACGATAAGCAGCGTCTCGTCGAGTTCGATGAAACTGCGGCCATACTGTTCACGGACGACCTGTCCCTGCACGGTACGCCCTTTCTGTTTTTCTAGATACCGTAATAGCCAATAGCGGGTGCTTTCTCGTTCACAGCGTCGTGCATTGCCACTGGCCTCCTGTGCGCTGGCGGCGATGATCTGCAATTGCTCTTCGTTGAAGAGTGCTGCTCCATGTGTCAGGTGATGCTTAATCTGACGTTGCATTTGTAGATCGTGATAGCGACGTAACGGAGAGGTCGCTTGTGTATAGAGCTGTAACCCGAGAGCGGCATGGGCTGCTGGTGTCGTACCCATCTGCGACGGCTTCATCGCCCGCCGTGCCGTATGTACAAACACACGTTGCGTGGGGAAGGTCATTGCGGCTGGCACTGGCTCGTCTGGCTCTGGTTGCGCAATATACAATGCCGGAAGCTGGTGCGTGTGACAGTAGCGGGCTGCCATTTCGTTGGCGAGGATCATGCACTCGCTGACCAAGGCGCGGGACGGAGAATCCGGCGGAAGAACAGCCACTGAGATGTCTCCATTGGTGATGCGAACTTTTACTTCTTCCCCTTCAATAACAACTGCACCTTGAGCAATGCGGAGTGCCTTTCGTATCTGGGTAATCTGCAATAGCCTATGGAGAGCTGAAGTGCACGGCTCGGTGTCGTCACCAGTGCGGAGCATGCCGTCAGCCTCACTGTAAGTCAGGCGGCGACCGACACGCAGGATGCTACTACAGATACGCTCGTTATGAATGTTTCCTTGGTCGTCGATCTGCGCGAAGAAGCTGAGCGATGGCCGCAGGGAGCCAGCACAAAGGCTGGCTTTTTCTTCACTCAGCGTCGGCGGCAGCATAGGAAACCTGCGCACCGGAAGATAGACCGAGGTGCCGCGCGCAAGCGCTGCTTTATCGAGTTCACTCTCTGGCGCGACAAAGTAGCCGACATCGGTGATGTGGATACCGACGATAATTTTTCCGTCCTCGATATGGATACTGAGTGCATCGTCAATATCCGTCGTCTCCGCATCATCGATGGTGAAGGTGAAAAGCGCGGAAAGATCCGTGTACTCCTGCACCTGGGGCGCATCTTGAGGGAACGCGGCGGTACCCTCTGCTGCCTGGATGACTTCCGCGGAGAATTGTGTCGGAATCTGATAGCGCAGAAGGCTTAACTCTTCATCGGGGGTCCAAAGCTTGAGCGCGACGAGTAACTGAAACGCGACATCCCAGGGATGCCCTTTGCTGCGGTAGCCAATCTCGTCAAGAAGCCTGAGCGCTTGCGATCTTTTGTCGTAGAACTCTCCATAGAGGGCGAGCCCTTTGATGAGGTCGAGGTAACGGTCTGCTCCGCTTGGTGGTGGGGCTGAGAGAGGCCCAGCCAATTGCCCTTGTAACCAAGCGAAAAACCCCTCTTGGGCCTGTGCACGTTCGTGTTCACGTTGCTGCTGGTGAAGGACTTCTTCGATACTCTTGGCATCACGCAGGGTGAACTCGCCGGCCTTGCGCTCCTTAAAGTACAAAGTCTGACCATAGAGAGATTCGAGCACCCCGGCGGTAGCAATGGGTGTGTCCTGCGTGGAGAGAACCAGACCTGCGAGTTCTTTCCACGGCCAGGCTTCAGTCGTCTCGTCCTGCAGCAGTTCCCATAACTCCTTGAGATCTATGGTCTGTGCCGCCGCACGAATCTGCTCGTGCAAAGCTTGAAGCTGTCTCTTCAGCTCAGCCGACGGCCCGGTTAACGCAAGTGTGTGTTTGCAGTCGAACATGACCCGGTCCTGAGGCAAGATGATCTTCTTTCCATCTTCAGCGGTGAGTTCGATGCGTACCGCATCTGAAGAAGAAGAGATTTTGTGAACGACACCGAGCACTAAGTGGCCGTGTTCGCGATAGACAACAACGCTTCCGCTCTGCATAGTCATGAATTTCTACATCAAGTAAGGGTGGTTCATGCGGTGTTAAATTGACGAGACCCTTGCTTCTTGTGTTACGCCCGCCAATAATGCCGAGTAGTATGTTGCAAGTCAAAGTCATCAAAAGCATAGCTGAAGTCGACCAGACGGCATGGGATACCCTGGTAGGGGACGGTTCTCCGTTTATCGAATGGGATTGGCTCGCCTGCATGGAGGAATCTCGGTGTACCGGCCCTCGTACAGGGTGGCAGCCTCAACACCTGACGGTCTATGACGGGAAACAACTCGTTGCCGCGTGTCCGTTGTATCTCAAAGGCAACAGCATGGGGGAGTTTGTCTTTGATCACTCATGGGCAGATGCTGCGCAGCGGGCCGGGATTGAGTATTATCCGAAGATGCTGGTGGCAGCGCCATTCACACCAGCGACCGGCATCCGGTTCCTCAGCGCACCAGGAGGTGATCGCCCGGAATTGATTCGCCTCTTGGGACAGACGTTACAAGGTGTGTGTCAACAAAACAATTTGTCCTCAGTCCACGTGAATTTCTGTCTTCCAGACGAGAGTGAGATTCTTACAGAGCTGGGCTACCTCAAGCGTGTGGGATTGCAGTACCAATGGCTCAATTACAGTTATCAAACGTTTGACGACTATCTTGCCCATTTCCGTACCAAGCGACGCAACCAGATCAAACGGGAAATGCGTGAGATGGACGATCAGAACGTGCGTATTGAAACCATCTATGGTGAGGATATCCCAACCGAGATGTTTCCCCAGATGTACGCGTTGTATAAATCTCATATCGACAAACTCTATTGGGGACGGCAATACCTGCAGCCGCAGTTTTTCGACCTCCTGGGCAAACGCTTTAAGCGGAATTTGTGTTTTGTGGTTGCCCATTATGACGGCAAGATTATCGCAGGCACCTTTAACGTCCAGAAGAACGGGGTGTTCTATGGTCGTTACTGGGGGGCGTTCCGCGAACTCCGTCACCTCCATTTCAATGTCTGCTATTACGCGGCGATTGATCACTGTATCCGGCAAAAATTCGTCCGTTTCGAGCCTGGTGCGGGCGGTGACTTCAAACGCCTGCGAGGCTTTGATCCACAACCAACTGTGAGTATGCATTATCTGGCCGAGCCTCGTTTGGCTGCCGCTGTGGCCCGTTTTCTTGACAATGAACGAGATCAAGTCCATCGCACGATAGACTATCTGCACGAGGAGAGTGAGCTGAAGCACGACAGTGGGGACGATAAAAGTAGTGAGTAGTTGAAGATGCAGTAGTCAGTAGCGTGCGCTGCACGCACGAGTCTCCCCAGACGGTCATCGTGCGGATGACGCGCGGTACGGAAACTCGCTTAAGCGAATTTTGCACTTTGAACCCGCCACGCAATACTCCGCACTCTCTCACCTTATTCAGCGCTACCATGATGGTAGTAGGGAATACCATTGGCGTTGGCATCTTCACAACCAGTGGGGTCGTTGCTGATGCTGTGCCAAGTTCCGGTTGGCTCTTTGTTGTGTGGATTCTCGGTGGGCTCCTGTCGCTCGCTGGGGCACAGGCATGGGCTGAACTGGGAGCCGCTTTTCCGCATGCTGGTGGGGAGTATGTCTATCTGCGCAAAGCGTTTGGTCCGTTCTGGGGCTTTCTTTGTGGCTGGGCGATTTTTATTGCCAATTTTTCCGGTTCTATTGCGGTCTTGGCTATTGCCTTGGCTGGTGCATTGGCACCTGTCTTTGCGTTCAATGCTTCGCACTCGATGCTCTGGGCTGGTACACTCAGCGGCATTCCTTTGTCGCTATCGTATAACCAACTGTTTGCACTGGTCCTCGTTTGGGGTGTTTCTCTGATTAACTATTGCGGGCTGCTTTTCGGCAGTGGCACCCAGAACGTGCTGAGTTTCAGCAAACTCGTAGCGATTGCTGTTTTGCTCCTGGCTGGTTTCTGGCGCGGGACTGGCGATTGGACCCATTTCTCTGCACCGTTTCAGTGGACTCCAACGCAAGGGTTTCTCTCGACGGTCGGTGTCGCTTTGATTCCGGTGCTCTTCGCCTACAGCGGGTGGAATGTGGCTGCATACCTTGCCAGTGAGGTACGGCAACCTGAGCGGACGCTCCCACGAGCCTTGCTCGCAGGTACGTTGATAACGCTTGTTGTCTATCTGCTTCTGAACGTGCTGTATGTGTATGCTGTACCACTGGCGGCCTTACGAGGCGTGGTGCAAGTCGGTGAGTTGACCGCGACGGCACTTTTTGGTGCGAAAGCCGCATGGATCGTCTCTTCGTTGATAGCGCTGTCGATCGCAAGCGCGTTCAACGTCATGATTCTTGCTGGCGGATGGATATATTTTGCGATGGCGAGAGATGGTGTGTTCTTTCCGAGCGCGGCGCACCTGCATCCCAGTTTCCACGTCCCAGGGAATGCGCTCCTGATGCAAGCTGCGTGGACATCCGTGCTGATCTTGTCTGGAACGTTTGAGCAACTGCTGACGTATACCACGATCGTTATCGTAGCTTTTTCTGCGCTCACAGTCGGTGCGCTCTTTGTTCTGCGTGTGCGACAACCAGACCTGCCTCGACCATATCGCACGTGGGGCTATCCGTGGCTTCCGGGTTTCTACATCGTGGCCTCGGTTGGCATCATTTCTAATGCCCTTTGGGAGCGCCCGTTCGAATGCCTCTGGGGAGTGATCCTCTGCGTGGTTGGGGTGCCGATCTACTATTGGTGGCGACGCGTTGACAGTATGAAATCAGAAGCATAGCATGCGTACCAAATTAGCCGGTTGGCCGTTAGGGGAGCCGCAACCACGGCTGAGAGGATGGGTTCGGTAGGCGAACTCATCGACCCTTGGAACCTGATCTGGGTAATGCCAGCGAAGGGAATGCATGTCGCTACACACGCACCGTTTTTCTTCGTTTCCTTCTTTCCTCTGGACTTCCGCGAGGACTCCCCGTGTCGGACGGCATCTCGCCATTTCCTGTCTGCCAGAGCGAAGACCCTCAGCTGGCATTATCTGTAGCTTAAGAGAGGAGTTTCCTCATGAAGCGTAATGGCCTGAACGGGAGCCGAGAGCAGGCTCCTGCCACTGCGACGGGGCTTACCACAACGCCGTTGCCAAGTTCTCGCAAAGTGTATGTTGAAGGAAAGCACGCTGGGGTACGAGTGCCGTTTCGTGAAATCACGTTGAGTGCTGCTGCCAAAGAGAATGGTCACGCCAATGGCAACGGTGCACCTGCCACGATGTGCGTCTATGATACCTCTGGTCCATATACCGATCCGCACGTGGCGATTAATATCCACCACGGGTTGGCACCATTACGTCAAGCGTGGATTGTCGCGCGTGGCGATTCTGAAGAATTGTCAAACGTCTCTTCGACCTATGGACGTCAACGTGCTGCTGACCCGCGCTTGGAGCACCTCCGTTTCGCGCACATTCGTAAACCACGACGTGCGCTGCCGGGAAAAAACGTTTCACAGATGCACTATGCCCGGCAAGGTATAGTGACCCCAGAAATGGAATACATTGCGATTCGTGAGAATCAAGCACGCGAAGAGACCGCTCAGCAGGCACAAAAACCTGGCAATGGTCATGCGCGGATTGCCCAACAGCATCCTGGTAATTCATGGGGTGCCAGTATTCCGCCGGTGATTACGCCGGAATTCGTTCGCGACGAAGTTGCGCGCGGACGTGCGATCATCCCAGCGAATATCAATCACCCTGAGTTAGAGCCGATGATTATTGGCCGCAATTTCCTGGTGAAGATTAACGCCAATATCGGCAATTCTGCGGTTGCTTCTTCGATTGAAGAAGAAGTGGAGAAGATGATCTGGGCTACCCGTTGGGGAGGTGACACGGTGATGGATTTGTCGACGGGCAAAAACATCCACGAAACGCGCGAATGGATTCTGCGCAATTCTCCAGTGCCGATTGGTACCGTGCCGATTTATCAGGCCCTAGAGAAAGTCAACGGCAAAGCTGAAGAACTGACGTGGGAAATTTTTCGTGACACGTTGATCGAACAAGCCGAGCAGGGCGTGGATTATTTTACTATCCATGCAGGCGTGCTCCTCCGTTATGTGCCGATGACGGCCAAACGCATGACCGGCATCGTGTCGCGCGGTGGTTCGATCATGGCGAAGTGGTGTCTCGCCCATCACAAAGAAAATTTCCTCTATACGCACTTCGAGGAAATCTGCGAGATCATGAAAGCCTACGATGTGTCGTTCAGCCTGGGTGATGGCCTGCGCCCTGGTTCGATCGCTGATGCGAATGACGAGGCTCAGTTCGCCGAACTTGAAACACTTGGTGAGTTGACCAAGATCGCCTGGAAGCATGAGGTGCAGACGATGATCGAAGGTCCGGGCCACGTCCCGTTGCATCTCATTCAGGTCAACATGGAGAAACAACTCAAAGAGTGTCACGAAGCACCGTTCTATACCCTTGGCCCTCTGACCACCGATATTGCTCCAGGCTACGATCACATCACGTCTGGGATCGGTGCTGCGATGATCGGTTGGTTCGGCTGCGCGATGCTGTGTTATGTCACCCCCAAAGAACATCTTGGGCTGCCAGACAAGGAAGATGTCAAAGCTGGGGTCATTACCTACAAGATTGCAGCCCATGCCGCTGATCTGGCGAAAGGTCATCCTGGGGCACAAGCTCGTGATAATGCGTTATCGCACGCGCGCTTTGAATTTCGCTGGCAGGATCAATTCAACTTATCGCTTGATCCTGAAACTGCGCGAGACTTCCACGACGCCACGCTACCTGCCGAAGGGGCCAAGGTTGCGCATTTCTGTTCGATGTGTGGACCACACTTCTGTTCGATGAAGATTACCCAAGACGTGCGTGATTACGCCGAACAGAAACAGCTTGATGCTGAGGCCGCACTCAAGCAGGGGATGCAAGAAAAAGCGGAAGAGTTCAAACAAGGCGGGACAGAGATTTATCGCTGAGCAGGGGGCGGGAGTCGGAGGGCAGGGGCCGGGGTGACAAATCAACTCTCATGAGGTTGCCTGACAAAGGTGAGACAACTTGTCATTACGAGCGGAGCGAAGCAATCTCATTGTGACTTTTCGCTGCCAGCAAGATTGCTTCGTCACCCCCAGCTCCCTGCCATGACACAGCGTCCCTAGTTGCCGAATGGTTTTTGAAGTTTTCTGGCTCCTGGCTCCTGAGCCCTGGCTCTGTGATTGACAATGTAGACCTTATTTATCTATATTCCTGCTGGCAATGAGGAACTCCAATGGTAAAGCTCAGAGCGATTTCTGGTGGAAAAAAGAAAGAGCCGCCTCTTTCATTGGTCTATGGATTGCGTTTGTACAACCCCGGTGAAGTTGCAGGCATAGGTGAAGGTAGCGTAACTCTTGCCAACGGTTCTGAAAGCCAGATCACTCTGCACTTAATTGAAGGAAGTCGCGAGCAGATTCGAGCGCAACTGCTCGCGAGCATTGATGCGTTCTTCGATATCTAGGGCGACCTTCCACCTGCTTCCGCGCTACGGACCCGTAAAGAAACAGACGGGGCGGACTCTGGGTGTTAAGAGCTGCCTCTGACAATCCCTCTTCCTGTTGCCAGAAGGGGAAAGGCCTTCACAAAAGGATACTATGCCATCGTTATTTCGTCGTCTTCATGCGTTGTGGAAAAAAGAACAACCAACAGTGACATTGCCACCAACGGAACCCCAGCCTCTCTCAACACCAATCCCAGCGCCGCCGACCGTTGCTCCTCCTCAAGAGATGGCCCAGCCGTTGGATCTTTCTCAGCCTTTGAGTGAAGACTTGGTTTTCCAGGCGCTGCGGAAATGTCGCGACCCAGAAATCCCAGTCAACATTGTTGACCTTGGGTTGATTTACGACGTGCGAATTTTAGAAGACTTGGTCAACGTGAAGATGACCCTCACTACGCAAGGGTGTGGCATGGGTGGCTATATTTCACAGGAAGCAGAAGAGCAAATTCGCTCACTCCCTGGAGTACGTGAAGCCAAAGTCGAAATTGTGTGGGATCCACCGTGGAACCCGAGTATGATTAGCGAAGCTGGGCGGAAGGTGCTGGGGTTACCCGAGTAAAAGGAAGCTGCAAAAAAATATGGGTGAATGGGCGAGCGGGAGAACCAGCGACCACCCTACCATGTCTTTGTCGCTCTTTCGCTCGTTCTTTCATCGTTTCTTTATCGTCGCCGCGCTCCCTTGCCTATCTGACTGATGAGTTGTTCCAGTTCGTTGGTTTTGCTTTCCAGTTCTTCAGCGCGCTCGTCCTCTGGCCCGAGCAGTTGCGCAGCTTGCTGGTACTGGTTCAGCGCGGCATCCATTCTTCCTTGTATTTCCATTGCCCGTCCGAGTTGTAGCCGTGATTCTCCACTTTTCCCTTGCAGCTGCGCAATTTGCGCCAACGTCATATAGGATTCATCGTTGTACGGATCGAGATCAAGTGCCGCGCGGCACGATTTCGTGGCCTCTTCTTGGTTGCCTTCTTTGAGCAACAACGCGCACAGTTTGGTGTGCACATCTGCATCTTGTGGGTCTATCTCTCGTTGTTGCAGAAACAGTTGTCGGGCTCGTTCAGTGTTCCCTGTCCTGAGATACGAGATGCCGAGTTCGCGATCCAAGCGGATCCCTTTCGCTGCCGCTTGTTCGAGCAGCTGCTGAGCACGTTGCCAGTCGTTATACTGAAGAAGTACCGTCCCGAGCAGCGCCAGGGCTTTGGGATTGTCCGGATTCTCGGTTACTTGTCGCTCGTAGTCTGGTATGACGCGACTGCGTGCTCCTTGCATAGCGTTGAGGATTGCTTGGACGCGCCGCAGCTCAAAGGTGTCGCTGGGAGCCCGCTGATTCCATTTGAGCGCCTGGATGGTTCGTTCAATATAACTGAGACGCTCTTTGGACAGTGGATGCGACCGTAGATAGCCGGGCACATTCACGCCGTTGACACGATCTTCCTTTTGCATCGTTGCAAAAAACTGCGGCATCGCATGCGGATTAAAGCCTGCCTGCGCAAGGTACTGGAGGCCGCGATAATCCGCTTCTTCTTCGAGTTGGCGTTTGTACTGCAGCTGCTTCATGGTACTAAGCGACGAGACTCCTGCAGCGAGCACTGGATTGATAAGTGCTAAGGCCATCGAGGCTAAGCCAGCATAGGAGAGGAATTTTGTGTCCTGTTGTTGGCGGACCATATGATGGCCCTGCACGTGGGCAATCTCGTGTCCAAGCACACTCGCTAATTCATCATCGCTTTGTACGCGTTGGATCAGACCTGTATGAATATAGATGTAGCCACCTGGTGCTGCGAACGCATTGAGATGCGGCTCTTGGATGACGCCAAAGTAGTATGTGAATTCAGCAGTTTCCAGATGGGCAACAAGCTTTTGTCCTAGGCGTTGGACGTAGCGTCGCACTGTTGGGTCGCGAACCAGTGGAAGCTGTGCTTGGATCACCAGAGAGAACTTGCGGCCAATCGTTGCTTCACCTTCATCAGCAGCCCATAGCGTGGTGGCGGAAGCAACGATCACTGTGAGAGCGATAAGAAGCGTACGCCAAGAGTTCATGGTCGCACGCTACCATGAGGAGAGCGAAAGGCAAGACCTCAAGCTATGAATAACGAGCATGAACGCTTGAGGCTATGAGAGAAAGCGCGTAGGGTAATATCCATGAATACCACCCTACGCAAAGCATTGTCCGTCGCTGTTCTATTGACCTGGTGGCTGGGGAGTAGCGGGTGTGCAGGGACTCAACCCGCGAAAACAGCTCCAGCCCGACAAGGCCCGTCTGCGCTCTTCGATGAAGAGATGCCTGCGGCTGCGATTGGGACATTGATTGATGCTGAGACGTTTATTGCCTTCTGTGATCGTGCTTAAAAAAGCGAATCGGACGAGGATTAGTGTGAGGGTCACCTGTCGGTAAGCCGACAGGTGAGGTATCAGAGAGTAGGAGGGAGATACGCAGATCCCTGCTTATTTGCTGAGGGCGCTACGTAACGCTTCCACTGCCTTGGCAGCACTTGCAGCTGAACTCGCACGGTCGAGTTGCGAGAGGGCACTGCGTTCTGCTGCAGAGATTCCCGCCGTCTTCTGTGCTGCGCTATCTTTGAGTAGCTGCTGCAACCCCGAGGAGCTGCCGCCTTTCGATGAACCTAACAAGTTGCGCACTTTGGGGTTTGCCAACAGATAGAGATCTTGCGGATCAAGCTTCAACGCTGTTGAAAGCTTTTCGACGACTTTCTGACTCGGATGGCGCATGCCACGTTCGAGATAGCCAATGTAGTTTGCTTTCACGTTGACTTTCTTGGCGACCATCTCTTGGGTGAGTCCTAGTTCGTGCCGTCGCTCTTCCACGATGCGACCAAAACTTTTATCTGCCATGATGCATTCCTCCTTACTCTCTTTTGGTACGATTTAGGGTTCCTCACTACTAGCATACTTTTCCCGCAGTGCAAACTATATTTTTGCGTACGCATCGATAAAAAAAGGACGAACTGTGAGAGCGATGGGGGGATGCCCCCTGTGATATAACCAGGAGTTTCCCTGAGTGAAAAAAGCAAAAAGCCCACATTTTTGTGGGCTTTTTGTCGGGAATGGTCGCACGGTGACTCGAACACCGGACCTCTTGCATGTGAGGCAAGCGCTCTAACCGTCTGAGCTATGCGACCAGAGGAGCCTGCTTATCATGGGATGCGCAGCTGCGTAAGTAGGGGAGGCCAAACCCTCTGCAAGAACCTCGAGTGACGCCAATACCTGGTTTGGTGCGGAATTTCTCCCCCGTTAGGCAGAGGCCGTGTTCTCCTTTGCGGGGGAGGTTTTCTCTTTTGTCGAGGAACTATCCGAAGTTTCGGATGAGGAACTGGTCGACGATGCCTCTTTTGTGTCACTCGAAGACTTACTATCGCTACTGCCGCTTCCCTTGTTCGTACCGTTTTTTGCGTAATCTGTCATATACCAGCCACTACCTTTTAGGTGAAAGGCCGACTGCGAAATGAGCTTGGTTACTTTCGCACCACATGTAGGACACTTCTTGAGAGCCTCGTCAGTCATGCGCTGGGAGACCTCAAAGTCGCCACATTTCTTACAGGAATACTCGTAGATCGGCATAGGGGTTAACCTCTCTGATTATGTGCGTCGATTTTCTTCAAAACGCTAATCATCTCGCTTTTTTTTGTCAACCCGCCGTAACAGCTCTATGAGTCGTTGCACGAGTTGATTCCCAGACTCTGTACGGATCAGGATGTGTTTGTCGCGGCTTTTTTCGCCACCCAGCAAAATGACAGCGGAAGCAGAAATGTTCAACTGGGAGGCAAGAAAACGCGACAGCGCGGTATTGGCCGCACCGTCGACCGGAGGGGCTGTCAAAGAAATCTTGAGTGCGTCGCCATGTGAACCGACCACGCGATTGTAAGCCGCGCGTGGTTGCAGATGAATACGAAGCCGTATGCCGTGCGCGGTCATTTGCCAGGGGAGGGCTGGAGATGGAGCAGACACGATCGCTCACTTTATCTGGCGGGAGAGGTCAAGCAAGGTCTGAACAAGAAAGGCTTCGAGAAAGATCAAGCCAGCGATGAGCAGGAGCGGAGAAAAATCGATGCCACCAAAACTCGCGGGGATCAGACGACGAATACGATACAGAACTGGATCAGTGGCGGACTGCAGAAAGCGAACGATGGGGTTGTAGGGATCGGGGCTCACCCACGAAATCAGCGCACGAATGATCACGATCCACATATAGGCACGGATCAACATGCCAAGGACCTGAGCGAGACCAAAGAGAAAATTGCCGAGAATAAACATGCCAACAGCTCCTTCTCCTGCTTATCCTTACTTATCCTTTTCCGAGTTCGACTGAGCGATGCGTGGCTGCTGCCACCCCAGCGGCCACTGTCTCCGTGAAGCCACCGGCTGCTAACCGAGATAGCCCAGCCAGTGTCGTTCCTCCAGGGGAGGTGACCATATCGCGCAACTCTTTGGGGGGTTTGCCAGTTTCCTTCAGCATAGCGACTGCTCCCTCAAGAGTTTGGTAGGTCAATTGCGTGGCAACTTTCGCATCGAGCCCGCCTTGAACACCACCAGCGATTAATGCTTCAGCGAACAAGTACACATATGCTGGCCCACTGCCACTCAGTCCGGTAACTGGGTCCATCAGTGCCTCATCTTTGACCGCGAGTGCTTCTCCTACGCCGCGAAACATGCTCACTGTGAGTTTTTCATCTTTGGGTTGGGCATTGTGGCCACGCACAACGACCGCGATCCCCTTGCCAAGCAGGGCAGGGGTGTTGGGCATCACGCGGACAACGCGGGCTTTTCCGCCCAGCCCGTTTTCCAAGCGGCGTAACGTGACTCCTGCAGCAATGGAAATAAACAACTTTTCTTTCGTGACTTCAGGTTGAATTTCAGCGAGCACTTGATCGAGGATCTGCGGTTTCACAGCGAGTACGATCGTCTGTGCCGCTCGTACAACGGCTCGGTTGTCGGTCGTCCCGGTCACGTTGTACGCTTTCTTCAGCTTCTTGAGTTGAGCTGGGACCGCATCACTCGCGATGATCGCTTTGGGCTTGTAGAGCTTCGCGGCGATCAATCCCTTAATCAACGCCCCTGCCATGTTTCCTGCACCAATAAATCCGAGTTCTGCCATTGTTTCCCTCGTTAGTGTCGTTCGCCAAAGATAGCGCGCCCGATACGCACGATTGTCGCGCCCTCTTCGATAGCAATGCGATAGTCGTCCGTCATTCCCATCGAGAGTTGCCGCAAGTCGATGTTGTCGGCTCGCTGTGTGGCATACTGCTCTCGCAACCGAGCCAACGCACGAAAGTACGGGCGTGACGCCTCGGCATCTGGCCCAGGCGGTGGAATCGTCATCAAGCCCTCGACGCGCACCGCCGGGAGCGAACGAATAGCCGTCAACAGCTCTGCGACATGTTCTGGGGCGATGCCGCTCTTCGTGTGTTCCCCACCGAGATTGATCTCAATGAGGGTTCGCACCGTTGTTCCGAGTTTCGCTGCGTGCCGTTGGAGTTCCTGGGCCAAGGCAATGCTATCAAGCGAATGGATCAACGAGAACAATCGAATTGCATCTTTGGCTTTATTGCGTTGGAGATGGCCAATCAAGTGCCAGCGCGCTGCTACGGCTACTAGGGCAATCTTCTCGCGTGCTTCTTGAACATAGTTTTCTCCAATGTCTGTCGCCCCAGCGGCTAAGGCCGCTTGTACTGCTTCCGGTCCTTTGGTTTTTGCAGCGCAAACGATAGTAAGATCTTCAAAGCGGCGACCACAGTGGTGAGCCGCAGTCGCGACGTGATCACAGACCCGTGCGTAATTGGCAGCAATATCGCTCATGTGAGTTGTATCTCTTTATTTGTGATACAACTGGAGGGAACGCAAGGCCTCCAGCACCTCATCGAGAGGAAGCCCCACGACATTCGTATATGAGCCGTCGACCTTTTCCACTAGCGCAGCGCCAAGTCCTTGCACCGCGTACGCTCCGGCTTTGTCGAATGGCTCTCCAGTCGCGAGATAGGCTTGGATTTGCTCGTCAGACAATGATTTAAAGGTCACCGTGGTTGTCACAACCTGGCGAGTCGCCGCCTGCCCATCGCTACGAATCACGACAAAAGCGGTCATTACTGCATGGACCTGCCCGGATAACAAGCGGAGCATGCGGTGTCCGTCGTTATGGTCTCGGGGTTTTCCTAATATCGTTTGGTTGATGACCACGATGGTATCAGCCCCAAGTACCACACTGCCAGGATGAGTTGTCGCGACTTCTCGGGCTTTAGCTTCAGCGACACGCAAAGCGTAGGCTGCTGGCGCTTCGCTGGGAAGAACATCTTCTGCCGCATTGCTGGGAATGACAGTGAATGTCACTCCTGCCTGCTGCAACAGCTCGCGACGGCGCGGTGAGGCCGAGGCGAGGATAAGTTGCGACTTGTCGTGATCGTATGACACGGGTTTCTAAGGAAACAATGAAGAATCAAGAGCGAAGAGTGAATGAAAAATTAACAATGCAAAATGAAAAATTCAAGAAAAATTTCCTTGCCTCCTCCTCTTGAATTCTTCATTCTTAATTCTTCATTTTTAATTTTTTCTCTAGCTTCTTCGCCTTGTACCGATTCTTATCCGCAAAGAAGTCAATCACAAACGTTCGCTTAGTGAAGAGCGCCGAGTGCACCGTTCCTTTGGGAATGAAGTAACTATCGCCTTTGCGGAAGACGTGCTTCTTGCCACCAATGGTGAGCGCCATCTCACCATCGACGACAATGCCCCATTGCGCGCCATGCGCGTGCGGAGCCACTTCACCGATCGGTGCGATATCCATAAAGACCAGTTGATGGTCCTTCGATTGTGACAGCCAGCCTTTGACGCCTTTGAAGGCGATGTCGGCTTCAGGTAACGAGGTAATAGTTTTGTGAAAGGGTGATTTTGTTGTCGGCATTTTGCCTCCAATTAAAAATGAAGAATTAAAAATTAAAAGTGAAGAGAGAGAAATCTGAAGGCTCTTTCGTTACACTTTTCATTTTGCACTTTTAATTTTTCATTGTCTTAAAGTGTGGAATCACTTCTGCGCCAAACTGCTTGATACAACCAATAACCCGATCAGGAGAAGGACCCAAGGGCAGTCGGAATCGCATGATGATGTAATCCGCGCCTGCGGCTTCGGTCCAGGTGTGTAACTGCTCGATGCAGTCCTGCGGAGAACCCATGACCAGATATTTGCGCAATTTCTCAATGGTAAAGTCCGCTTCAGATTGAAACTCGTCGTTGGGTGAGAGCAGCTTCCAACGATAGTAGAAAAGCATTTCTTGCACCCACAGTGGGCCGAAGACCTTCTCGGCTTCTTCTCGTGTCGGCGCGACCCAGCCGTCGCGCATTAACACGACATAGGGCTTTCGGCCCGCCGCCGCCGCGTGTTCGCGATAGAGATTGGCTTGCGCGCGTAATTTCGCCATTGGTTCCCAGAAGGGAAGAATACCCCACGCGTCTCCTAAGCGACCAGCGCGTCGGATTGCCTCATCATAAGCGGCACCAATCCAGAGCGGTGGTCCGCCCGGTTGGTACGGCTTCGGTGTCAGCATGACGTTGTCGAAGTGAAAGCGTTTGCCGTGATACGAGAACGGCGTGTGACTACTCCACGCCTGTCGCATGATGTCGATGCTTTCCTCGAAGCGCGAGAACCGTTGGTTATACGGCTCGCCGAACAAGCGAAAGTAATCGGGATGGTAGCCCAAGCCGATGCCGAGTTTGACGCGGCCCTTTGACATCAGATCGATCATCGCGACATCTTCTGCCAAATGCATCGGATTGTAATAGGGAGACTGCAAGACAAACGTACCCAGATCAACTTTCGTGGTGCGTGTTGCGTAGCCTGCGAGCATAATCAGCGGTGGCGGGAACATGGTCTCTGTACGGTGATGGCGCTCAGGGAGGAAGATGCCATCAAATCCTGATTGCTCTGCAGTAATCCCTTCGTTGAGCAATTGGTCACAAAACCTGGCCGAGGCTTCTGGGGTTGGTTCTGGTTGGTTGTACGGCCCACCGTGCGTGTCGGGCATGTAACCAATCTTCATCGAGACTCCTTATCGAGGCCTTTTCGGCTCCAGAGTTTCTCATGACTCGTCCAGTCTCGCAAGCAGTTGCACAAACAGCCCTTAACTTGGCAGAATGATCCCCAGGACCAAAACCAATGAGCGAACACAACACAATTGGTTCCGGGATGGAAACCTACTCCGTTCTTATTGTGGAAGACGAGCCCCTGGCTCGACAACGTCTGGCCAATGCGCTTGCTCAACATCCGCACTTTACACTGAGTGCAGTTGTGGGAACGTGCCGGGAAGCACGCGCTGCCTTGACGGTTGCGCTTCCTCGTGTGTTACTGGTCGACCTTGGTTTGCCTGATGGAGATGGTATTGAGCTGATTCGTGAAGTCGTCGAGCGAAGGCAAGACGTTGACGTGATGGTTATCACCGTCTTTGGCGATGAAAAGCATGTCCTGGCTGCTTTGAAAGCAGGTGCTACCGGTTATCTGCTCAAAGACAGTACAAGCCACGATATCGGTGAGGCCGTGCTGCAACTCGTCAATGGTGGGTCACCTATAAGTCCGTCGATAGCTCGATACCTGCTCAAGCGCTTTCATCAGGAAGCGCCACCTAAACCCGTCGAAGCCGACGCGAAAATGTTGACAGAGCGTGAGCGGGATGTCTTGAGTCTTATTGTGAAAGGCTTCAGTTATAAGGAGATCGCTGGTTTGCTGACAATATCGGTGCAGACCGTTCCATCACACATCAAGAATATCTATCGCAAGTTGGCCGTACACTCTCGGAGTGAGGCGGTATTTGAAACTATCCACAGCGGACTGGTGGAGTTTGAAAAGTAGAACGAGAGATGAGAGAGAAAAGATGCAAGGGATCGGGAGAATATTTGAGAAGAGAACACGGAGTATTGCCATTGCGAGGAGCCAGGGGCGACGAAGCAATCTCAAAAATAGTAGAAACTCAGGCAGCGATTGCTTCGCTCTGCTCGCAATGACGTCTGACCTCCTTGGACAATGAGACTAACGTATGAGATTCGAGCGTCGACCTTTCCTCGGTACATGTGCATTGGTTTTCATCTTGACGATTACCGGTGCAAGAATCGCGCAAGCTGATACGACTCCTTTGTCGATAACCGCTGCCTCATTTTTTCTTGCAGAAGGAGAAACTCCACCTATTGCTGATGCCTCTCAATGGCAGCAGCGACGCTTGCCAGATACTTGGAATGAAGGTCAGCCTGGCATAGGCGGCAATGGCTGGTATCGGGTTGATCTAAATAAAAACCCATTGGACGGAAAGTGCTTCACCTCCTAGGATGGCAAATGGATAAAGTTTGTCAGTGCCTACGGAGGTGAAGCGATGGACGGGGAACACCTTCGCATAAGCAAGCGGGAGCGCCAAGCGTTGCTCGAGCAATATCGGAAAGGCGCCAATGAGCGCGTGCGCTTACGCGCCCACCTCCTCTTATTATTAGCGGACGGCTATTCGTGGGCGATGATTG
>VGTJ01000113.1 GCA_016874775.1 Deltaproteobacteria bacterium | reverse complement strand
TCCACTACACCCGAAGTGATTCGAGACGCACTGGCGACGGTTTCTACCACACAAGTCCGGCAGTGGTGCCAGCAGCACCTGGGGCCGTCGCTCCAGGCCCAACGCCAACAGGCCTTCCGCCAGCTCACGCTAGCGGAAGAAAAGCAGGTCCACTTTCAACAGGCAGCGTGAGGCGTCTTTGCACCAGGCCAGGCTCGGCGTACCATGCCCCTGCGCCGTCTAAATCAGGCCACAGCACATTCGTCCACTTTATGCTATCCACCTGTGCCTAGGTCATTCTGAGCGTAGCGAAGAATCTCTCTGAGAGACCCTGCGTTTCACTCAGGGTGACAACCTTGGCGTGCCAATCTTTCGCGGTTCGATTGAGGACAGCGGTTGCTCAGGTTGAAATAACCTCTTGTGTCTTCAATGAAGTGGCTGCAGCCGTTTCTTCTCAATATACTTGCCGATTGCCTCGCCACTATCGCGCCCGCTGTCTTCTTTTACAGGGACGCAAGCCAAGAGGCCGCGTCCCTACGGTACACGAACACGTTAGAGTTGCGGGCACTGACAGAAGACACCAAAACACTGACCGGCACGACGTAAGCGCGTATTGACAATTTCATGACCGACGCCATTGCCAGCATTTCGTCCCGCTTGGTTACTGAACTCAAAGTGAATTCCACCGTAGATGCGTGAACGGCCCGCCTCGTTGGCCGCCTGGCTAAAGCTGGAGTACGAACGTGTCGTCGGATTAGTTCCTTCGGCTTCAAACGAGAAGGGGATTTTGTCGGTACAATAAAAACCCGCCAGAATGGCTGATGCCGCGCCTGCAAACGTTGAAGTGCCAGAAGTGTGTTCTGGTGTGCCACCGAAGACTCCAGGAGGTGTCCCACTCGTGCGGGGAAGCCAAAGTGGATCTGGCGTTGTTGCTGGATTCCCATCATCTCCAGTAAAACGAATCGCATCGCCAGGGCGCCAGAAGAGCCAGTCAAATTTTGCCGTCCATGAGGTAGCAACCGCATCGGCGATGCCCATGCCTAACAGAGCAAAAAGTCTTGCAGTCGCGGAGAGGAAGAGGTCCGTATGCTGGTCCTCGACGATATTGATCGCTCCTTAAGCCACAGGCCGGTTTCCCGTGCGGTATTTGCTTCTGCCAGCCACTGCCGGGCAATCGCTGTCCGTTCTGGGTCAGTATCAGTGTTACTGCCAAGCACCTTTACCTCATTGAATGCTGCCGCATACTCTTCACTGGTAAAGGCTGGTGGTCCCGATGACGCGTACGGGACGATACTATTTACGCCAAAGGGAGCCATATTGCGGTACTGCGCAGGCGAAAAAGCGCGTGGGAATTGGCCTAGCCCGGAATCGGCAGGCTGTGTTTCTGGGGTTTGAGTGCCGTCAGCTGCACGGAGGGTCACAACCTGTGCGCCAACCGATGCGCCCCAGTTTCGCCCCAGCACGACAAACGGATTGCCTGTGCCACCGAAGGACGCCAGTTCTGTTGCCAAAGCAGTATCAAGATTCGCGGCTTGTGATGGAGCCAGGGCAACCAACACGGCATGAGCCGCAGCCGCAGCGGCGGCCCGGCGATCACCAAGGGGAGGGGCACCAGTCGGTGGAACAAGAGCGTGTTCGCGGGTTGAGAGAAAGCGAGCGCGGTCAATACCATTGACCGCGTCATACATGGCAACGGTGGTCATGGCATACCAACGGCCAGCGACTGGAGTACCAGTGTTGGTGAGACGAACAACATCTAACGCCTCCTCGACCCAGCGGGTAACCACGTTATCAGCCCACGCGTTCGTAGCAGCACCAAGGGTAAGAAATGTTCCAACAACAGCAAAAGCCAACTTTCGCATGACAGTCTCCTCCTTTTACAAATGCCCTATCAGCACATGCCGTGAGGGATACAGGGAAAATAATTGAGGTGTCCCTTCCGTCGTTGTCAGGAATGTAGTGAGAAAGCGAAGTACCCCCCCTTTCTGTGTAAAGGTTCACGCGCTTCTACTAGATTGCCGTATTTGCTGTCAATAAAGAAATGAGGAGAGGGAGGGGGGCGGCACTGAGCCGGAACCGCTTCGCTTATTCCGGCCTACCCACGGGCTTGATAGGTCAAAATGAGAATTGCAGGGGAGTTGGATGGTACGGGCAACAAACCTCTACGCTGCATCGCGGAGGCGTTGGTCAGTTGGCATCCAACGCCGCAATACTTCTTGCAACTGTTCCTGGTTGTACGGCTTGCCGAGATAATCATCCATCCCTACGGATAAACACTTCTCGCGGTCACCAACCATCGTATTCGCAGTAAGCGCAATAATGGGGAGGTGTGGGATCGTATCACGAAACGCCGCTTCACGCGCACGAACGGCTTGGGTGGCCGCGTATCCATCCATCTCGGGCATCTGGCAATCCATGAGAACCAAGGCATAACGCTTGCGAATGATGGCTTCCAACCCTGCGCGACCGTTGTCAGCGGTCTCGACCCGATACCCAAGCCCCTCCAGCATCCCTACTGCGACTTCTTGGTTGACAAGGTTATCTTCCACTAACAGGATCACCGGCGGCGCGGCGCTCTGGGGCGGCTCTTCCTCCGTCTTCACAGTTGGTGGAAGGGAAGACTTCACCGAGGTTGTTTGGGGAGAAGCAGAGGGTTCTTGCTCAGCGCTGTTCGGCAGTAGCGCACGTAGCGCCACACTGGCGGAAGTATAGGCAGACTCAAAGGCTGAAGAAAGTGCGCGAGCTGGAGGAATATTCTGCTCTCGGGCGTACTGCTCAAGCATTTGACAAACCGTCGCAAACCGTTTGAGACCAAGCGTTGCACTACTGCCTTTCAAGCTATGTGCTACCCCTTGTAACGCCTGACACTCTCCCTTTTCGAGCGCTGCGTGTAACACTGCAACCCGCTGCGGAGTATCCGCTAAGTACGTCGCAATCAACTTGTGCAGGACATTCGGTTTCCCCGGTTTCTGTAGCAGTTGAATTTCCGCCAGCGTTTTCTCGTCGATCACGGGTTCCGAAGCAAAAGTGAGGGATGGCGGTGCTGCACTGACAGCGACGGTCTCAGACGAAGCTTCTTGCCGTTGTTGGACCGCGGGAATCCATTTTCTCAGAATCGCTTGTAACTTTTCCTGCGAGAACGGTTTGCTCAGATATCCATCCATCCCAGCGGCCAAACATTCCTCTTCATCCCCATCTAAGGCATTGGCAGTCAGCGCAATAATGGTCGTGTGGCGGCTCGCTCCTTCCTGTTGACGAATGGCCGCAGTGGCGGCAAAGCCGTCCATTTCGGGCATGTGACAATCCATAAACACCAGGTCATAGGACCCACGAGACAGCGCATCGAGAACCTCATGCCCATTGCTAGCCACGGTGACCTGACAACCGAGCAATTCCAGCATATTCACCGCAACTTCTTGGTTGACTAGATTATCTTCAGCCAACAGGACACGGACATCGGTTTGGTGTTCTCCTGGTCGAGGAACAACTGGTGCAGGTTCCACGGATGGCAGTTGAAGAGTGGACGGAGAGGTACTAGGGGCACCGACAACAGTCGCGAGGCAATTATAGAGGTCAGACTGACGCACGGGCTTACTCAGATAGACCTCGATTCCCGCATTGCGCGCGGCGGCGGCGTCACCATACTGTCCCGCTGAGGTCAGCATCACGAGCCGCGTCGAGGCTAACACCTCGTCTGCTTTAATGTGCTTTGCCAGTTGAATGCCGTCCATCTCTGGCATGTGCATATCTAGGATGGCGACGTCAAACGGATCCTTCCACACCATCGCTTTGTAAAGAAGCTGGAGGGCATGTGTACCACCCGGTGCACTATTGTTGCGAATTCCCCATGACTCTAACTGATGGTGAAGAATATCACGATTGGTGGCATTGTCATCGACAATCAAGATACGTAAAGATTGCAGTTCTTTCCCCGGCGAAAAATGTACGGTGACAGGTTGAGCTTGCAGTGCAAAGGGCAACTCAAACCAAAAGGTTGAGCCTGTGCCGTAGAGACTTTCAACTCCAATGTCCCCACCCATGGTGGTCGCGAGTTGTCGACTGATGGCTAAGCCGAGCCCCGTTCCGCCATACCTCCGCGTTGTCGAGCCATCAGCTTGAGCGAAGGGTTGGAACAATCGCTCTAGGGCTTCGGGCTTCAGGCCAATGCCAGTGTCGCGGATCGAGAAACGTAGGTCCAAAGTCCCGGGTCCTAAGTCCAAAGTCGACACGGCGTTTGCTTGACCTTGGATTTTGGACTTGAGACTTTGGACTTCGATGATGACTTCCCCTCGCTCAGTAAACTTAATGGCGTTACCGACGAGGTTGGTCAGAATCTGTCGCAGTCGGTGTTGGTCACCGCGGACTGCCGTAGGAACATCAGGATGAATGCGGCAAGCGAGTTCGAGCCCCTTCTTATGTGCTCGAGCGGCGAGAAGGTCAGCCACTTCTTCAACAGTCTGTCGCAAATCAAAGTCGATGTGTTCGAGTTCCAGTTTTCCTGCCTCGATCTTTGAGAAATCGAGGATGTCATTGATGATACTGAGGAGCGTCTCCGCAGAACTGTGAATCGTTTCGGCAAAGCGTCGTTGTTTGACACTCATATCTGTACCAAGGAGGAGTTCACTCATCCCTAGCACTCCATTCATCGGCGTGCGGATTTCATGACTCATACTGGCCAGGAACTGTGATTTCGCCTGGTTGGCCGCCTCGGCTGCTTCTTTGGCATTCGTCAGTTCTTCTTCAGCGTGCTTGCGTTCGGTGACATCACGTGCTGAGCCAATGATTTCGTTCACCTTACCTGTCTGTGGGTCGCGCACTCCGCGCGTGGTACTCTCCAACCAAATATATTCTCCATCCTTGCGACGGACACGGAAAGTGACCAGCCCTGTGTCGGGCGTACGAATGATCTTTGCCACGGCAGCGGCCATTGTCACGCAATCGTCTGGATGGACCCAGTCGAGAAATGACCGACCGATCATCTCTTCTGGCTCATAACCAAGCAGCTGTTTACTCGAAGGTGAAACGTACAGGTTGACCGCATCCGCCGGGTTGTGACGGGAGATAAAGTCTGTAGCATTCACCGCCAGGAAACGATACCGTTCTTCGCTCTCCTTTACCGCGTCTTCTGCTCGTGTACGACTAGTGATGTCGGTTCCGACACTGATCAAGGTTTTTCCTGGCCCCTTGGCCTCGTGCCAGAGAATCCAGTGAACATTCCCAGATTTGTCTAAAAGCTGTCGCTCTTTTGGTAAGGGAACTGTTTGTTCTCCGGCAATCATCGCCTTGTAGAACGTGCGTACCGCAGCACGAGACTGTTCATCAGGGTGCGTCAGGTTCACCCAGCCGTCCCCAAGCACCTCCTCGCGCGTGTAACCAAGCAGCCGAGTCACGGCAGGATTTACATAGACAATTTGTCCGTGCTCATCCGCCACGAGCACGAGGTTATCAATGGAGGACAACACCTGATCGGATAGTCGCAGCCGGTCTTCGGTTAATCTCCGTTCCGTCCGATCGGTATGCGTCCCCGCCATGCGTGTGACTTTTCCGTTGTCATCACGCAGCGCTTTTGCACGGGAAAAGATCCATTTATACTCGCCATCTTTACACCGCATACGAAATTCATGGGCATACCCTGGCGCCTTTCCCACGAGGTGATCATTAATCGCGGCCCGAGTAGCAGCGAGATCATCGGGATGAACACGGCTCTCCCATTCTTCGTATTGATTGAGCAACTCATGATCTTCATAGCCGACAATTTCTTTCCAGCGTGGAGAAAAATACACTTCGTGTGTAACCAGATTCCAATCCCAAATCCCGTCGTTACTGCCTTGCGTGGCGAGTTGCCAGCGCTCTTCGCTGATGCGGAGCCCTTCTTCAGCGTGTTTGCGTTCGGTCAGGTCGGTCAAAGCGCCGGTCATGCGCATGACAGTCCCAGCTTGATCGCGGAGCGCTTTACCTCGTGTGTATACCCATTTGTAACTGCCATCTTTGCATCGGAGACGATGCTCATTGGAATAGAAGGGTGTCTCGCCGATGAAGTATCGCTCAAGATCGTGCAAGGCGTGGGTTTTATCGTCAGGATGAATACGACTTTCCCATTCAGAAAACTCATCGGGAAACTCATGTGGTTCGTACCCCAGCATTTCACGCCAGCGGGGCGAGAAATACACTTCATTGGTCGCCACTTTCCAATCCCATATCGCATCATTGCCACCACTAACGGCAAGCTGCCAGCGTTCTTCACTCGACCGCAGGGCTTCTTCTTCACGTTTACGTTCGGTGAGATCCGTGTGGGTTCCGACCATACGAATGGCATTTCCTGCCTCATCCCAGACGGCCTGACCTCGACCAAGAATCCACTTGTAGCTGCCATCTTTGCACTGCATACGAAATTCCGTCATGCAGGAATCCGTCTTCTTTTGGAGATGAGCGTCGATTCTCCGCGCTGTTTCTTCTGTATCATCAGGATGAATGCGCTTACGCCATTCTTCTATGTCGTTAGGAATTTCCTCATCACTGAAGCCAAGCATTTCCTTCCAGCGAGGAGAGAAGTAGACAGAGTTGTCTTGCAAGGTCCAATCCCATACGCCATCAGCGCTGCCACGTGCGGCCAAGCGCCAGCGCTCTTCGCTTGTGTGCAGTTCGTCGCGTATCTGTTCGAGTTGGGCAATCTGTCTCCGCAGTTGCACCACGTCACTCAATAATTGCACAGGATTTTTATCAATGTCTTTCATCGTACCACCTAGACAAGACTCCACGGTTCCCATCGTGATACGGTGAACTATCGGCCAAAACGGGAAGAGGTTTAGAGCGAGACGCCAACCTGGCTGGCATTTCGGACTTGCAGTGGCACAACCTTTCCTCTATCCAATAGGGCATGTCATGTATCACCCACGACCGGCGAGCCGCACAGAACGCGGGGAGGAGGACGGGCATGAGGCGGACCGTTATCGTCGCACTCATCGGTATTCTTGGGTCGATGTCTTTAGGGTATGCGGAAAGCCAACCTTCAGGGGACGAAATGCTCTTGATCGAGAATTTTGATACCGACATCCCCCTCTCGTTTCCTGCGCAGTGGGTAGTGCGCGGCGACGAGGCGACCGCAAAGGCAGTCTATAGTGTTGGGGAAGAGAATGGGAATCGCTTTCTTCGTGCCTATGCCGACAGACAAGATGTCCAAATCGGACTCTCGCGGTCAGTCAAGCTGAAGCAGTTTCCGGCATTGCAATGGCGTTGGCGGGTGAAGCAACTGCCAACTGGTGCAGACGAGCGTGCAGAAAAGACCAATGACTCAGGAGCAGCCGTGTATCTCGTCTTTGATAGCACCCTGATGCCACGAGCAATAAAATATGTGTGGAGTTCGAGTTTGCCAGTGGGCACACGGATGAAGAGCCCTGTATATTGGCGCTCGCGTGTTGTGGTTCTACAAAGTGGCAACACCCGAGTTGGCGAGTGGCAACAAGAAACCATCAATTATTATCAAGACTACAAAGATTTCTTTGGCGAAGAGCCCGGAAAGCTCATCGGGATTGCTGTGCTCACCGACTCAGACTCAACGAGTAGTATTGCCGAGGCAGACTATGACGACTTTTTGTTCCTCACTGAACACGGCGCGGACACTGTGCAAGCGCGGAACAAAACGTTGCAGATTGCCCCAGCAATGATGGGTGGGCAGTAGGAAGGAAGAGGACAATGGCGTTGTCACAAGCAGAAATCCAGGGAAAGTTACGTGCTCTCCCTGGCTGGGAACTGATAAAGAACAAAGGCATGCAAAAGAAATTCACCTTGGGGACTTTCAAAGACGCTCTGGCATTTGTCAATAAAGTCGGTGAACTCGCTGAACAATCAGATCATCATCCTGACATCACTATCAATTACAACAAAGTCACGTTGAGCTTGATCTCTCATGATGTTGGTGCTCTGACAACGCGAGACTTCGACCTCGCCGGACATATCGAGAAGATCGAAAAAGCCTAAGAGACAAGGCTTCAGGCTATAGGCGACAGGAAAGATTCTTCTCAAGCCTAGAGCCTAGAGCCTAAAGCCTAAAGCCTTGCCGCTCCACACCCGCATTCTTATCGGCCTGATTGTTGGCGTCGTCGCTGGCAGTGCAAGTCGCCTGCTCTTCGGTGATGATCCACATCTGCAGCAGTTCGTCACCTATTTCGCCGAGCCATTTGGCCGCCTATTCATGCGGCTCATTTTCATGCTGGTAATTCCGCTGTTGTTCTCAGCACTGGCATTAGGAGTCGCCGGACTCGGTGATGTACGTACGCTCGGACGGGTGGGGGTAAAGACATTTCTATACACGATCTTTGCCACAGCATTATCGGTCTTTCTCGGATTAACGTTGGTCAATGTTTTTCGCCCAGGTGACGGCCTCACCCCAGAAACCCGAGCAGCCCTGCAGCAGGCCAGTAATACCCCTACCCCTCCCCCCCTACTCGCAGCCGGTGAAAACCCTGTCCTCAAAATCTTGTATGCGATTGTCCCCGACAACCCTCTCCGGGCTGCAGCCCAAGGAGAGATGATTGCATTCATGTTTTTCTGCCTGATGTTTGGCATCGGCATCGCCCTCTCGCCACCGGCAAAGATGGAACCGTTGCTGAATGTCCTTGAAGGACTCTATGAGGTGGTCATGCGCCTGATTGAACTGGCTATGCGCCTGGCCCCGTATGGAGTCGCCGCTCTCTTGTTTACGTTGACCGCGCGGTTTGGTTTGGATGTTCTCAAGCCACTCCTGGCATACATGATCGTTGTGATCGGCGGGTTATGCCTCCAGTTATTTGTTACCTATTCCATTATTCTTCGCGTCCTTGGCGGAATGTCGCCCGGCTTCTTCTTTCGACAAGTATCTGAGGTGATGGCCACGGCATTTTCTACCAGCTCTAGCAACGCAACATTACCAACAGCACTCAGAGTGACACAAGAGAAACTCGGAGTGCCGCGCGATATCTCCTCGTTTGTCTTGACACTCGGCTCATCGGCGAATCAGAACGGCACCGCATTATTCGAAGGCGTAACCATTCTTTTTCTTGCCCAATTTTACGGCGTCGAACTCTCATTCGGCTCACAGGTGCTTGTCGTATTGTTCTCAGTGCTTGCCGGGATTGGCACTGCGGGCGTGCCGGGCGGATCGCTTCCTCTCATGGTACCGATTCTCCAGTCGGTGGGGGTTCCAGGTGAAGGAATCGGCGTTATCATTGGTGTCGATCGCATTCTCGATATGTCGCGCACTGTGCTGAATGTCACTGGCGACATTACCGCTGCGGTGGTGGTGGCGAATTCTGAGGGGAGAATGCCAGCAACAGAACAGGGAAAAAGATTATGACCATTAAAAGGATTACCCACTATTTCGACTATAAGAGCCCGTATGCGTATCTGGCTCAAGCTGACACATTTCAACTGCAAGACGACTACGATGTCGAGGTTGATTGGGTACCGTACACACTCGATATCCCCAGCTATCTGGGGTCAGCAAAAGTCGACGCCACCGGGAAAGTGCTGGAAGAAGCGCGCAACGCCCACCAGTGGCGACGGGTGAAATATAGCTACATGGACTGCCGTCGAGAGGCGAATCGGCGCGGGTTAGTCATTCGCGGCACGCAGAAGATCTTCGACTCCTCCATTGCGCATATCGGCCTGTTGTACGCCAAGCGTCATGGCAATTTTCGCCCCTATCATAACACCGTGTATGGGCGCTTCTGGCGAAGAGAACTCGATATTGAAAATCCTGCTGTTATCCAAGCTGTCCTTCAAGAAGGTGGCATCGATAGCGCCGGGTTTCTTGACTACCTCAAAGGTGAAGGACGCCACGAACACGATCGACTGCGGAATGCTGCCGAAGAAATAGGCATATTTGGTGTGCCGAGTTACCTGGTAAACGGAGAACTCTTTTGGGGCAACGAACGCCTCGTACGAGTACAAGAGAAGTTAGAGCAAGCAGGGGTGAGACGGAAATAGTAAGGTTGTTATTTCCCGCATTCCCCCTTTGCCACACCTGCCTCATCAAACGTTGCCATCTCATTGAGGATACGGACTGCGGAGTCGACAAGACTCATACCCAGTGCCGCTCCGGTGCCTTCGCCAAGGCGCATGTACAGGTTCAGCAGGGGCTCCACCTCCAACGCGGCCAACACATGGTGATGTCCCTGCTCAGCAGAGAGATGGGCAAAAATAAGGCGATCCTTGACCGCCGGATGTAGGGCACACGCCACCCAGGCCGCGGCCGTGGCAATGAATCCGTCAATCACAACTGGGACCTGCAATGCGGCGCCAGCAAGACACATCCCAACGATCCCTGCGATTTCGTATCCACCGACCGCAGTAAGAACACGCAGAGGATCACTCGATGAGAGTTTATGGTACGCCAGCGCTCGCTTGATGACCGCCACTTTCCGCTTTCTGCCCTTGGCATCGATTCCGGTCCCCTGTCCAGTCAGCGTTTCAGGGTCAATCCCACTCAATACCGACAACATTGCGGTCGCTGACGTAGTGTTCCCGATCCCCATCTCTCCAACACCAATGAGCTGGGCTCCCTCGCGAATAGCGTCAGAGGCAACGGCAATACCGACTTCTATGGCCTGAACAGCCTGTGAGGAAGACATCGCCGCTGCGCGGACAAAGTTGGCGGTTCCACGCGCCACCTTTCGTGAAACCAAGCCAGGCAGATCGATCGCAAATTCATGGTCAACGCCGAGATCGACTACCTGGACATTGATCCCGAACTGTCGGGCCAGGACTGAAATCGCCGCACCGCCACGCAGAAAGTTATAGACCATCTGGGCCGTTACCTCACGCGGATAGGCACTGACCCCCTCTGTACACACCCCATGATCACCACAACAGACAAAGAGGACTTTATTGTCTACCCGTGGACGTTCACTTCCAGAGATAGAGGCACATCGCAGTGCGAGCACTTCCAATCGCCCGAGGCTCCCATGCGGCTTGGTGAGTGAATTGAGTCGTCGCTGGACGCGGACCACGAGCGACATGTCGAGCGGTTGGATCTCGCGTAAGGTAGCATCAAGAAGGTTCATGCCCTACCAACCATTATCCTTTCAATTTCATCGGTAGTCCTGCTGCCAGAAAGAGGACTTCTGTGCATACTTTGGCTAGCTGTTGGTTCACCGTGCCAAGCAGGTCACGATACTCTCGGCCCAACGGATTATCCGGTACTAGGCCAAGTCCGACTTCATTGCTAACAGCAAGGAAATGAAATGGAAACAACGGGATCTCTTCGACCAACTCCGCGACTTGGTTTTCGAGTTCATCACGTCGCTTCGCGAGTAACGCATTGGACACCCACAGTGTGATACAGTCGAGCACCACGGCACCGACACTGTCATCCAACTCTTTCAACTGCCAGACGACACCCATCGGCTCTTCAATAGTAATCCAGCGCCGACTCCGGCGCTGCGCACGATGCGACGAAATGCGCGCTTTCATTTCCGCATCTTTCGCCTCCGCCGTCGCAACATACACAAGCCGTCCACTCCACGACTGTGCGCGTTGCAAGGCATAGGTGCTTTTTCCAGACCGGGCTCCACCCAGGACAAGCACACTCTCTTTTTCTATCGATTTGCGCGCCATACGCCCCTCCTCACTAGCTACGGCATTATGCCGTGGCGGGTTTTCGGTCCCAACGGAGCAGTGTTACCAGCCCGGGCTGCACGTAACGCCCGAATAATCAGAGGACGGGTGTCGCGTGGATCAATCAAGTCATCAAAATTAAACGTCTCTGCCGTTGAGAATGGGCTCCCAAATTGATTGTAATACTCTTCTAGTGCCTGGCGTTTTTTTTCTTGGTCACCGGCACTTGCGAGGGCAGCTTTGTGGCCTGCATTTACTCCCCCTTCAACTGGGAGAGCGCCGAACTCACCAGAGGGCCAGACGAGCGTCAAGATTTGGCCCATTTTATGACCACACATGGCCACAGCACCCATGCCATACGCTTTGCGTAATACGACCGAAACCTTAGGGACAGTAACAAACGACAAGGCATAAGCGATCCGTAAGCCACGCCGTAGGGTCCCTTGTCGTTCAGATACACTCCCGGTCATAAAGCCTGGAACGTCAGATAAGAAGATGAGTGGAATATGGAACGCGTCACACAGTTGAATGAAGTGGGTCATCTTGTCAGCTGCGTCACCATCAATAATGCCCGCGAGTTGCAACGGCTGATTGCCAATGACGCCGACAACGTTGCCATCCATCCGTGCAAGGCACGTGACAACCGAGCGACCGTAGTGTGGCTTAATCTCAAATAGTGACTCGTGGTCAACGATATGGCCAATCACTTTCAGCATGTCGTATGGCCGCTTGCGATTGCGCGGCACGATCGACAACAGCCCGTCATCGCGCCGCTCAGGATCATCAGTAGGGGTCAGGCGTGGTGGGAGTTGATAAACATTGATGGGAAAATAGCTGAGGTAGCGGCGAATCATGCGCAAACAATCTTCATCGTCCTCGGCTTCGTTGTCCCCTACTCCACTGATATGGCAATGGACGACGGATCCGCCGAGTTCTTCTTTGGTCACTTTCTCGCCGATCGCGGCCTCGACGATTGGCGGTCCTCCAGCCGCGAGCATACTCGTTCCTTTGACCATGATGACGAAGTCCGCTAACGGCGCCATCAACGCCGGATCTCCGGCACACGGCCCCATCGTCGCCACTATTTGTGGTACGATCCCCGAGAGTTGCGACATCAACACAAAATGTGTAGCAGCCACCCATCCGCCACGAACATATTCGTTCGCTCGTGCTCCAGAACCGTCGATGAGCCAGATAACTGGCACTTTCGTCTGATACGCGAGTTCAAAAAGGCGCTCACGCTTGACAATGCCAGTCTGTCCGACTGATCCGCCCATGACGGTGAAGTCCTCAGCTCCGAGGAGTACCTCACGTCCATCGATCCGGCCATAGCCAATGAGAATGCCGTCCGCTGGAGTATAGACCCCCTGCATCTCCGGGCGCTGGCTCTGGTGCGTTGCCAGCATCCCAATCTCAGTGAATGAATGCGCATCAAGCAGTTGGGCGATACGCTCACGATCTGTGAGTTTCCCCTGCGCGCGTTGTTTGGCGATCTTGTCAGCGCCACCCATGTGTAAGGCACGCTGCCGTCGCGCTGCGATTGCGTCACTTTCCGGTTGCCATATCATGCTAGGCACTTCCTTACGCGGCTCATTATGGTGTGAAAAACAATGTACGATAAATTACCACTTTGCTCATAGAGGAGTTAGACGGCACTCTTCCCTTTTCTCTGAGCCCACGCGACCGCGGCCTCTAAGCGATCGTTTCCCCAGAAAAGCTCCTGCTCGACCACAAAACTGGGGGCTCCGAAAATGCCAAGGGCTCGCGCTTGTTCGGTTTGAGCGCGAAGCTTTGCCTTCGCCTCGGGCGACTCCGCAACTGAAAGGATGTCAAGCGGCTGATTAAGACCTTCGAGAATTGAAAGAATCTCTTTCGCATCCGCAATGTCTCGATCCCGTCCGAAGTTTGCCAGGTACACCTGACGAATGAACTCAGGGATCCAGCTCTCTGTTTGGAACCAACACGTGAGGCGAGCCGCCAACAAGGAGTTTCTGGGAAATGTCGTTGGTTGCCGCAGGGGAATCTCGAGGTCAGCGCAGATGCGCGCCAAGTCCCGCCACATATAGCACCCCTTCGCGG
This sequence comes from Deltaproteobacteria bacterium, assembly GCA_016874775.1. NCBI lineage: Bacteria > Pseudomonadati > Myxococcota > Myxococcia > Deltaproteobacteria bacterium. The sequence continues at coordinate 7,638 of VGTJ01000113.1, read as the reverse complement.
GGTAGAGATTGAAAGGCGAGTCATTCCACCCTTGCTCCTTGAAAATGGGTCCAAGCAGGAATGGACGCCAAATGATTGCTAGGCCCGCATCGCGGACCACTCTCTCAATTCGGAGAGCTGCTGGATAGGAATACGTGCTTCCAAATTCAAACCAAAATTCAATACAACTCATATGGCTCCCCGAGTCGAACACTTAGCATCAGCCGCGGCGCGCAGCGCCGTCCGCTGCATGCTGTTGTTAGCGGGCGACGCCGCCGAACCCCAGTCGCGACTCACGAGGACCGATCCTTCCGCATGCGCTCGCCTCGCAGATAGGCGACCCAGTACACGCCGGCCACCAGTAGGGTACCGCCAACCACATTGCCGGCGGTCACCGCGATAATGTTCCTGCCGACTCCGGAGATCGACACCGCGCCGTGCGTGTCCAGCGCGAGCCCGAAAGGCAGAAAGAACCAGTTCGCGATCGAGTGCTCGAAGCCGATGGCTACGAAGGCGGTGACTGGGAAGAGGATCGCCAGGATCTTATCGGTCACACTGCGCGCGCCTATCGCGAGCCACACGGCGAGGCAGACGAGCGCGTTGCAGAGGATTCCGCGCGCGAAGGCCTCGGCCAGGGAAAGGTCCGCTTTGGTACGAGCGATGCGTACCGCTAACTCACCCACGGCGCCATCTCCCAGGCTGGCGATGTTGGCCCACACGACGAGCAGAACCGTTCCCAGGCAGCCAACCACATTACCAACGTAAGCGAGCAGCCAGTTCCGCATGACCTCTCGGGTACCGATCAGGCGACTGGCCCAGGCCATCGCGATGAGGTTGTTCCCGGTGAACAACTCGGCACCGGCCACCACCACAAGAATCAAGCCGAGGCAGAAACTCACACCGCCAAGCAAGCGTGTGGGGCCGAAGCCAAGGCTGGATTCTGTAACCACTACGGTGAACAACAGTGCGCCAAGCGAAATGAAGGCGCCAGCGAGTACTGCCAGCACGAGCAATGTGAGAACATCGGCGCGCGCCTTCGCAACGCCGAGGCCCTCAACCTTCCGAGCTATCTCCTGCGGCGGGTACGCGTCGCTAAGGATCGGTTCTTTTTCCATCGAGATTGAGCCCGCTAACGCCCCCGGTCACCGCGAGCCGCCCAGACGTGACCGTTTAGATTCATTCCTTCACGCCACAGGGCCGCACTGAGGTGGCGCGAAGGTTAGGCATCGGTCCTAAACACCAACTGTGATGAGCTTCAGAATCCTAACCACAAACGCACGACTGCCTCTACCTTCGACAATTGCTCCGTCGACAGGTTCCCTAGTTTCCGGATCAGCCTTGCGTGAGGAATCGTCACTAAATTCTGGGCGTCAAAGACACCCGTGCGTAAAAACGGCATCGGAACGGCCACCTCAAATCGTGACCCACGTGCGCTGGTCGTGTGTGCCACAACCGTCGCTAAAGAGCGATCTTGATCAAGCGCAGGCACACTGAGGACGAGACAGGGGCGAACTTTTGCTGCCAGCCCAAGATCAACCATCCACACTTCTCCTCGATTAGGAGTGTTCATTGGGTTGAGCCTCACGACGGTCCAACTCTAGAAAGAGTTCTTCGGCACTCATTACAAGCTCTTCGTCGGAGAGGGAAGGCAGGTCAAAGGAGATCGTGCGGCGGAGGATTTCCCAGGCAAGTTCTCGCTGTTCCGCCTCTGGCAAGAGGTCAAAAGAATGCAAAAGCTCCTGTACTGATGAGTTCATATGTTGACTCCTCTTGCTGGTGATTCAAAACGACAATCCGTTACTTTTCAATCTGGTTAAGGAGATTTGTAAGCTTCCCGATGCCTAACGCCCGGTGTCAGCCGCCGCAGCCCAAATGTGTCCTTTCACAATCATCGGGAACCGCTCGCGGGCTGCGGTCGGCCTGCATGCCGTTTGTTAGACCTTGCCTTCTCTTGCTAAGTCATTCACATGGTTGTTGGGTTCACCGCTACAATTCCTCTCGTTCCGTAGCGCACGAAATCAGTTGTGTTGAAAGTAAGGATATGAGTGATGCCGTGAACAACCATAGCCGCGGCAATGCGGGCATCGTGGACTTGGATGCCTGAGACTCCGAAGGAAACTACGAGGCGACGCCATTCCGTATACACAACAGGTGAATCCGGCAGTAGCGGAAAAAGCCGCTCCACAAGGCGTAGCAGCCGGTCGGCGGTAGCAGGCACCAATCCGAATCTATTCCTTTCGATTGGCCGAGTTGCCACATTCCAGAATTCGACAAAATTCTGCGGCGTGGCGCGAACGCTGTGCCCGCTGGTTCGTAGCTTACGTACTGCAGCACGGACGGTCGGGTGAATTGGATGCGTGCGGTCGGCAAACCGCAGTAAGACATTTGTATCTGCGAGGTAAATCACAGCTATGGGTGATCCTCATAAATCCCTGCCCGGCTCACTGCAGAATCTGACAGCGAAGGCACATTTGATCCAAGACTTTTTGTGAGTTCGTCAGCTAGTTGGTCTGCTAAGACTTCAAATTTGGCATCCGTCAACTCAGCAGTCGTTTCCCGCAGCAACGCTTCCACTGTTGGAGTAAGGGCTTCCGCTAACAGGCGGCGAACAGCTTCAACATCTCCATCTGCTACGCTCTCGCGCAACCGTACCTCAATGTCGGGTGATAGTTCGAGAGTAATTTGCATACTTAGCCCTTTCGTGAGCAAGCACTCCACAAATCTTATGAACCGATCAGCTTAGAAGTCAACCAGGATTTCTTTATCATGGATAGGGCTCCGCTCGAACTTTGACTTCTTGACAGAATAACAGAATACGGCTTTGTATTTCTGATGTTGGCTATCGCCTTGCGATCAAAAGGGGCAGAAGCTGGGATGTCTGTGTAAGTTTCAGCTTGAACTTTTGCTTGCTCTATCTTTTTCTTCAAAAGTATACGTAAGTCGTTTTTATCCTTCTCGTCAAAGGCTGCCCAGACTTCCTCGGCAACGATGAAGGACATAATCGGATTAGCAGTTGCTTCTCCACGTAACTGAACTGCGCACTTGCTGGCTTTCATGCAGTTGTCGATTTTCTGGTTTGATGGGGATTGTTGCGCAAAAACACTCCCTACAAAGACCAGCAGAAGAAGGCTGCTAACCCTGAGAACTGATTTGTAAGATTGATACATCTCCCAACCTTCCTGGCGAGGTTTAACGGACGAATTCAGCCGCGGTACCGCAGGGCTGCGGACGATTATTTTGAATCATGTGATTCACGCGGTAAGGTCGGCTGAAATGATTTGATACTCATCCAGGCCTCCTTGGCTGTGAGTAGCAGCGATAGGATGGCGAGAGACAAATTTTCACCCCCCAAGGAGGCCTGGATGAATTTCTACACGCAGCAGCATAAACATTATTGCGGCATCGATCTACATGCGAAAGCCATGTGCGTCTGTATCCTCGATCAACACGGCACGAAACTCGTACACAAGAATTTGCCGACGACCCCCGAGGCGTTTTTGCGGCTGATTGCTCCGTATAGAGAGGATCTGGTTGTCGGCGTGGAGTGTATGTTCACCTGGGATTGGTTGGCAGACCTCTGTCAGAGAGAAGGGATTGCTTTCGTCTTGGGGCACGCGCTCTATATGAAGGCGATTCACAGGGGCAAAGCGAAGAACGATAAAAGTGATGCGCACAAGATTGCGGTGTTATTGCGGGGCGGCATGATGCCGCAAGCCTATGTCTATCCCGCAGAGATGGGGGCGACCCGCGATTTACTGCGGCGACGCTGTCATCTTGCCCGGAAGCGGGCCGAACTCTTAGCCCACATCCATAATACCAATAGTCAGTACAATCTGCCGGAGATTGGCAAACGGCTGGCCAACAAATCCAACCGGGAAGATGTGGCGGACCATTTTCCTGATCCCAGTGTCCACAAGACCATCGAGATCGATGTGTCGCTCATTGATCACTACGATCAATTACTCGGGGAAGTGGAACTCTATCTCACGCGTAGTGCCAAAACGCACGATGTCCAAACGTTCGCGCGGTTGCAGTCGGTCCCAGGCATCGGCCAGATCCTTGCGCTCGTCCTGTTATATGAGATTCACGACATCACGCGCTTTCCCCGGGTGCAAGATTTCGTCTCCTATTGTCGGCTGGTGAAATGCGCCAAGGAATCCAGTGGCAAAAAACTGGGCACGTCGGGCAAAAAAATTGGCAATGTGCACTTACGCTGGGCTTTTGCTGAAGCGGCCGTGCTCTTTATCCGGCAGAGCAAACCCGGCAAAGACTATTTCGCGAAACTCGAACACAAACACGGCAAAGCTAAAGCGCTCACGGTCCTTGCGCACAAACTGGGCCGCGCCGTGTACTATATGCTCACGCGGAAACAGGCGTTTGATCTCCAACGCTTTGTGACTGCGTAACCCCTGAGGGGAGAGACTGAGCCTCTGGCCTCACTGGCGCACGCGGGGCTGAGCCTTTTGCTGACTCCTTCCTTATATACAGCGTCGACTGTGCGGGAGTCGCTGGACGAAATGCCCGAAGCCGCAGGTGTTGATTGGACAGTCTTTCCCGCTCACCATCTTGGTGATCCGTCATCAAGCCTCTCGTGGCTGCCCCTCCGCCGAGTCTGGAACTCACGAGGAGTGTCTTCGGATACAGCCCGCTGTATTGAGAAGACCGGAACGAGGGCACGGAAGAGTTTCTAGGACGTAGTCTCGACAGAGCCTACTGTTTCCCGCACAACATGTTCCACGGGAAACATTGATCCTCAACAGGTGTTTGGTGCAGCCCACAGGCTGTGACCAGCAACCGAAATCAAGTCAGCCGCAAACACTTGACAAAGACGCATCACTCAATGTTATCGGACGGCCACCCCGCCCCCCCGATGCATGCGTCTGCCCTCTTGACACCGGAGCCCTGAGAGGAGTTAGCCGGGGAAACCTTCCGCTCCTGTTTTGTTCTCCTCGTTGATGGCACTCTCTCACGCAGCGGATTGTAAACTCACAATCAGGCGGTGCCCGATTGCTGCTAACGCAGCCTCAAGACGTGGTAACTTCGAGGGGTGCCGAGGGTCTAGTAAACGCCGTACCTCTTTTTCGTCACACTGTAGCCGCTTGGCGAGCTCTGCTTTCGTAATCCGTGTCTCTTGTAGAGCAATATATAGGGCGGCTTTTGCCGCCGTCTGCGCCGCCACCGGCACCGCATACTGTCCTCGTTTGATGCGCGAGGGAGGTGGAATCGGTAACCCCGTAACCATCCGGTTTGCCATCGCCTCTTCAAGACAATCGGCGGCTTCTTGTACCGCTTCCTCTCGTGTTTCTCCTTGGGTAATCGCTTCGGGTAGATCAACGAATGTGACCACGAAGCCTCCCTCATGAAGATCTGGGGTTAAACGCGCGGGGTACACAAACTGTTCCATAGGGTCTCCTACAGCTCTTCGCTCTTCAATCCGAGTTGCGTGAGCATCGCGTGCAACGTGCCGGTCTTGAGTTCATTCTTGGGAGTCGGGACGATGGTAAACTGCGCCCCATAAAATAGGGTGCCGTGACTCCCTTTGCCGCGTCGGACCACAAATTGCACGGCTACACCTCTTTCCTTCCCTAGCTTCTTCACTTTACGAATGAACTCATTGCCTGTCATGGCCCATTATAACGGACATTTTTGTCCTTATGTCAGGCCGGGAGTGTGAAGCCTAACGCCGCGCCTCAGCCACCGCAGCCCAACTGTGTCTTTTCAGGTTCAGCAGGGGCCGCTCGCGGGCTGCGGTCGCGCTGGAGGCGATTGTTAGCCCACGGCTATCTCTCGAATCCTTCTGTACCCATCATCTCCGTATTCTGATCCTGTGTGCCTCCACTACCAATAACTGCCCCTCGTAGTCGCTCATGTCTGGATGAGTGGACAGATACGTCATGAGGCGTTGCATGAGTTGGGGAATCACTTCGGGATGGTCCTTCACCTGAAGAGCGATGATACCTTTGTAGCTGGACGGTGGATATGTCACGATGTCAGCAAAGTCACCGTTCAACGACACCAAGATCGCCTCCAGCTCTTGTGCCTTCGCAATCACAATAGGATCGTCTGAATCGGGCGAGATTTGTTCCTTGAGAATCACTACCTCATGTCCAGCGGTACGGAGTGTCTGGATTACGACGTTAGGAACACAGTGATCGGTAAAGAAGCGTAACGGCATCAGACGGCTGCCTCAAAGTTCGCTAACTCCCGTGCATAATCCAAGCAGGCGGCAATGTGCTCGGGCCGCAGGTCGGGAAACTCCACGAGGATTTGGTCTGGATTGTATCCAGCAGCCAGGTAACCAAGGAGCAGGCTCACTGGAATCCGGGTGCCTTTAATCCGCGGTTTGCCCCGTAGTACCGTTGGGGTGCTCTCGATATAGTCTTGCCAGGCGATAGTCATTTTCACCCTCATTTCTTCTCATGAGGCGTACCTTTTCCGCGTTCTCACTTCAACCCCGCCTTATGCAGGGCAGCAAGATATCGCTCGAGGTCTGCTGGGTTTTTGAAAGGCACTCTCTGCCCATACACCTTCAGGGAGAACTGAGGACTGATCCTCAGCATCTCTGCCACTTCAGCCCGGGCCTCTGCCTCTCGCCCTAACTCACTATACAGAACGGCCAGCACTGTGTGGGCAGACAAGAAGTCAGGGTTGCGAGAGAGCGCGCTCTTCTGAGCTGCAACCGCTTCCTCGTACTGCCCAATCAATCGATAGGCAAAGCCTAAGATCGAGGGGTAATACTCAGGATAATGAGGATTGAGGCGCATCGCCTTTTCTAGCAACCCAATCGTTTCCGCTGGCCTCCCTGCATAATTGAGAATTTGTCCCAACCACGCGTAACTTTCTGCATCATTCGGATCGAGGCGGATTGCTCGTTCTCCTTCAGCAATAGCCTGGTCGTGCTGTTTCTTAGAGAGATAGAAATTCCCCAACAGGGCATGAGCTGTGGCCAAGGAATCATTCAGGGTGATAGCTCTTTGCGCTGAGTCAACGGCCCAATCAACACCCTGGGGGTCCTGGTTCCATTGCCAGATCCAAGCTTGCCAATGGACAACGGCTAGTGAAGCGTATGCCTCCGCATACTTGGGGTCTATCGAAATAGCCTTCTCAAACAGTTGTCTCGCTTGGGCGTTGGCCTCTTTTGTGAAGCGCAAATATTGCTCCATCCCCCGCAAGAAGTAGTCATAAGCTTCCAAATCGCGTGTGGAAGTCCGCCGAAAACGTGCTTGTTCTTCTGGCGTGAGCATGACCTTGAGGGCGAACATGATCTTTTGCGTCACTTCATCTTGCACGGCAAAAATGTCCTGCATCTCCCGATCATAGGTCTGCGCCCATAAATGTCCTCCAGTGGCGGCCTCGATTAACTGCGCCGTGACACGCACTCGGTTGGCCGCTTTGCGGACACTCCCTTCTACGACATAGCGTACCCCCAGCTCACGACCCACGTCCTGCACCTTCACTGCTTTCCCCTGCTCTGACAATTGCCTGCTTAGGCCACCACTGCCCCCTCTTCAATCGTGACCTTGACTCCCAAACCGACCAGCTGCTCGACAAGGCGTCGTCGCTGTCGCGCCACCTGCTCCTGATCGAGCGGGGCCGTGCCCAGTTCGGCATAGGGCACCCGACGACTGAGTAGATGATAACAGATCACTAACAGTCGGT
>VGTJ01000112.1 GCA_016874775.1 Deltaproteobacteria bacterium | reverse complement strand
TCTTCCAAATGCTCGGCCAGATACGTACAGGTGCAATTCTTCGGCGTGCTCACCAAATATTCGACGTACTGCTTCTTGGTAATCATATCCCTAAAATGATACTTGTGGTCCTCAAGCGTAAGTCCTGTCCATAAAGAACTCACCGGTCATCACGACTGCTGATGCCTGAAAAGTGTCCTCAGGACATATAGGCCTGAGGACATATTGTCAAGCAAAGCGTTTCTCGCTACAAGGCTGTGACAGTAAGGGTATCGTTACATGACACGCACTGTTATTGCTGTAACACGGAACAAACAGCCGGATATGGGCGACGCTGCTGAGTTACAAGAGTTCTTCTATCCGATTCACTATCAGATTGGCATGGCGCTGGAGGACGCGCTGCGCGGTGGGCTCCTGACCCGTAAGCAGTCCGCTATTTTGTGGATGATTCGCTCTGCGGGAGAAGACGGCCATCGCATGCGACGGAAAGACATCGTCAGGGCTATGCAAAGCTGGTTCGAAGTCACCAGTTCCGGGTTGAGTAAGGCGATTCGTGGTATGGCGAGACCTCCTCTTGGGCTGGTGGAAATCACTGAAGGCGCGCAATCTGCGCGTGAGAAAATCATCTCGTTGACGCCAAAAGGGAAACGCTTTGTCGCTGACATGGCGGTTCGTGGGGAAGTGTTCCTTCACGAGATCGTCCAACACATGCCTGCCGAGGTCATTCGTGGGGGAATCGAATATTTCCAACACTTGACCGCTGCGTTTAATCGCTCGCGAGAGCTGCCGCGACTTCGGGCTGTGGGAACCGGAAGTTTAACCGCGGCACGCAAACGAACCTAAGCCCGGTCTAAGCCTCGAACCTGCGACGAAACGCGCAGCCGCGCACGTCCTGCATCTTGCGTGCAATCTTGCTGCATCCGTGGTGCCTACTGTCGGAGGTCAGTTCCAACCATCGAACAGCTAGGTGCCTGTGATCTTTTTTATCATTGACTCTAGAGGATCATTATTGTACTCTCCAGATTACCCGATAGTATAAAAAAGATACTCAGTGGTCAGAGTAATGCGAGACCTGCCTGGCTGCTGTCGGCAAGTGGTTAGTGCAGTAAGACCATTGGCTACGCAGTTGCCGTATCTAAAGAAGGCGCACCGTCAGGGCGTCATTCAGTAAGGAGAGAGAAAAGTATGTTCGGATTCGATATCTTCACAGTAGCAGCCGCGAGTCTAGATCTGACAGCGGACTTGACCCCGTCGTTTGTCGGCTTATCCGCAGTGACCTGGTTCAGCGCGATCGCGATTCCCACGGTTGCGGTGATTTTATCGCTCCGTGATACGCGACAAGCCGCATCCTTTGCCCAGGCCGTGGAATCCGCGCACGCGGTTGAGCCGGAGCACGCAGAAGCTGCATAATAAGGACGAAGCGGAAGCAGAGTCTCTCGTACAGTCGGGGTTATGTCACCAGTCACAACTTAAGCCGTTAGCAGCAGCATAATTCCCTCTCCCTCAGGGAGAGGGCTAGGGTGAGGGGATGAAAACTCAGGGCTTTTGGCTTCTCGGCTCCCTCATCCTGACCTTCTCCCTGAGAGAGAAGGAACCCATACTCGCAACGGTACACCTAAAAACACAGCGATTTTTCCTTAAGTTGTGACTGGTGCTTAATCAGTGGCTACGCCTGCCCAGAGCGCAACACCTGGCCGGGCATCGCGCCAGTATGTTTCTGGTGCTCGTACAGCACGGTACCATTGACGATCGTGTATTCCACACCCTTTGCCGGAACGACCAGTCGTCGGCCACCGCCAGGCAGGTCGTTCCGCATTTCGCCACGTTTCGGCGAGCCGACCGTCTTCATATCGAAGATCGCGAAGTCCGCCGCCATGCCTTTTTTGATCGTGCCACGCTGGCTAATACCAAAGAATGCTGCCGGTTCGCTGGTGAGGCGTTTAATCGCATGCTCCAGGGACAGGACTGACTTGTCGCGCACCCACGTGCCTAACAGATAGGTTGCATAGCCAGCATCACACAGCATGTCGACGTGCGCGCCACCATCGGAGAGGCCGACCATTACGCGTGGGTCTTTGATCAGCTCAGGAATTTTCTCTTCATTGGCGTTGAAGAGCTCGTAGGTGTATTGCAATTCGAGCCGGTCTTCGATGGCCAGATCTAAAAACGTGTCGAGCCCATCTTTGCCGCGTTCTTTGGCGATTTGCGCGACGCTCTTGCCCAGCAGCGACTTCATCGCCGGATTGCTGACTTCATGTACAATCGCACGATCCCACCGTCCGCTGAAGACCTTCGGCGCCTCCATCTCCTTGCGGAAGGCCGCGCGGAAGCTCGGATCACGATAGAAGGCGATCTGCTCGTCTATCGGGCGTTGGAACGCGGGGTTCCAGCAGGGAAGATTCGAGAAGATAAATGGGTTGCGCAGATCGATCTGAATGATCAATGGACGACAGCTCACTTGTGGGACTGCGCCCTTCTTGCACAGCTCAGCGGTTGCCCGCAGTGTTTCCTGCGGTGCATTGGGTTTGTCGTCGCGATTAAGCAATGCCAGCCACGTCACCGGACGGCCACTTTCTGTGAGCAGTAAGTCCAACAAAGCGTACTCGCGTTCGTCAACCACAGAGATATCGTTGGTCAGGGCCAACTCGATTGAACCTCTGCCCAGTTCTTTCAGGGCGTTACTGTAGGCTTTGAATTCATCGAAGCTCGCTTGACGGCACGCTAACGGACGACCCTTATAGCCAATGTGTTGGGCGATAAAACTGGTGGTGAATCCCATTGCGCCGGCCGCTACTGCTTCTTTGATGAGCGCTTTGATTTGGGCGGTTTCTGCTGGGGTTGCGGCACGGTCCATCGACTCTTCGCCCATCACAAAATGGCGGAAGGGAGTCAACGGTGCGAGAAAGCCAAGGTTGATACCTGAGCCACGTTTAGCCGCAGCATCCATGTACTGTGGGAAGGTCGTCCAATCCCAGGTCACGCCCTTCGCGAGCACGTCAAACGGAATTGATTCGACATTGACTAAATCCCACGCCGCGATCTCGCGCACTTCTGGTTTGCACGGGGCAAGTCCGACGCCGCAGTTGCCCATGACCAGGCTGGTGACGCCGTGCCAGGAGGACGAGGTGATCAAGGGATCCCAGCAAATCTGGGCATCATAGTGGGTGTGGGGATCGACGAAGCCTGGTGAAACCACGAGGTCTGAGGCATCAATGACCTTCGTTGCGCCATCAGTGATCTTGCCTATCTCGGCGATTTTGCCGTTGGCGACTGCGACATCCGCTTGGTAACGAGGGGCGCCTGTCCCATCGACAATGGTTCCGTTCTTTATGAGAAGATCGTACGACATTCTTACCCTCCTTCTATATTCATATCTACGCTTACGGTGTTCTGGTCGGCGTTGTCAAGGGTTCACCTTCGTAGCCTTGAGCTTTCCGCGGTCAGCGTTCAGCTACAGACAGTTATCAGCTAGCAGTTATGAGTCGTCAGTCACAACCTCCATGACTCGGCCCTGTAGAAAAAAGTCCTCCAACACCGTAAAAAAGCAGACATGGCGAGAGATCAGCGACCGCGTAACCGACCATTGCAAAGTTCCCATTGGGGTGCGTTTACTCCCACCGTGGTCAATGGACAATTTGTGAGTGTGGAGCCTTTTGCGCTCGATCTGTCTCCCTCGCCGATGCTGCAATCAATTCCTGATGCCGTGTATCACCCATGCCGGGTACGACAGCCTGCTGTTCGTGAAGGATGGTTACGGCACGGCTCAGGAAAGGGGAATGCAGGTCGCGGCAGCGATCGTTTCGTGCCTATCTCATGGGAAAAAGCACTCAATCTTGTTGCCGAAGAGTTACGCCGCGTGATCTCGCAGTATGGCAATAGATCTATCTTTGCCGGTACCTATGGTTGGGCGAGTGCTGGTCGCTTTCATCATGCCAAGTCACAACTCCAACGTTTCCTCAATTGTATTGGTGGTTTTGTTGGGTCCCGCGAAACCTACAGCAATGCCGCTGTGGAAGTGCTGTGCAAACGTGTCGTCGGCAGTGCTCGACACGGTGCAGGTGGCCCGAGTTGGCAGAGCGTCATCGACCACGGGGAACTAGTCGTGACATTCGGTGGCCTTCCGTTGCGCAATACCCAGGTGACCACTGGCGGTGCTATCGAACATGGAACGCCTGCCTGGTTGGAGCGAGCGAAAGCTGCGGGTGTTGGCTTCTGCAATATCAGTCCGACTCGTGATGACATGGCTGCGACCCTTGATGCTGAATGGTTAGCACCGCGGCCCAACACTGACACAGCGGTGATGCTTGCCCTCGCGCACACCCTGATCGACGAGAAACTCCATAACCGGGAGTTTCTTGCTCGCTATAGCGTGGGCTTCGAGCGTTTTCACCAGTATTTGCTTGGCAACACGGATGGTGTGGCGAAAGATGCAGACTGGGCTGAGCGCGTGAGTGAAATCCCAGCGGCGAAAATTCGCCAGCTAGCTCGACGTATGGCACGCTCTCGGACGTTGATTACTGCCAATTGGTCCTTGCAGCGCAGTGATCACGGCGAACAGCCGATGTGGGCGATGATCGCACTAGCCGCTATTCTGGGCCAGATTGGTCTTCCGGGCGGAGGGTTTGGGGTTGGGTACGGCAGTATGGAAGGCCTTGCGGATGTGCGACCTCCAGCTCCTGTTCCGGTATTGCCCACTGGGAAGAATCCTGTAGAGGACTTCATTCCGGTAGCGCGCATTGCCGACATGCTGCTCCGTCCAGGGCAACCGTTCCAGTACAATGGGTTAGACCTGCTCTACCCTGATATCCACTTGGTCTATTGGAGCGGGGGCAATCCGTTTCATCATCATCAAGATCTGAACCGTCTTGTCGACGCGTGGCGGCGACCGGATACCATCATTGTCAATGATCCGTGGTGGACGGCGACGGCACGGCACGCCGATCTCGTCCTGCCATCGACGACCACGGTAGAGCGTAATGATATTGGTGCGAGTTCCTTTGATCGCTTTGTGATTGCGATGAAACAAGCTATCGCTCCAGTAGGGCAGGCGCGCAACGACTACGACATCTTTGCTGATCTGGCAGCTCGCTTTGGGGTTCGTCAACAGTTTACCGAAGGTCACAGTGAATTAGAATTTCTGTGGCAGATCTATGATACTGCGGCGACGTGGGCGGCACGCTGGGAAATGCATTGGCCGTCTTTTGACGAGTTTTGGCAACAAGGATTTTATGAAATACCGCGGGTTGCGGAACCCTATGTTGCCTTTGCTGACTTTCGTGCCGATCCCGTGAGTAATCCACTAGCCACGCCTTCTGGCCGCATCGAAATCTTCTCCGAGACGATCGACGGGTTTGGCTATGACGACTGTCCTGGTCATCCGACCTGGCTGGAGCCGGTAGAATGGCTTGGCAGCAGTACGGCTGAGCGCTATCCATTGCATTTGTTGACCTCCCAACCGAGGACGAGGCTTCATGCACAGATGGATATGGGACGCGTTAGTCAGAGTAGTAAGGTCCGAGGTCGGGAGCCGATCCGCCTCAATCCCGCTGACGCGGCACGACGGGGTATTACGAGCGGTGACATTGTTCGCGTTGTTAATGACCGCGGTGCACTGTTGGCTGGCGCGGTTGTCACTGAGGATCTTCGCCCTCACGTTGTGCAGATGGCTACCGGCGCGTGGTACGATCCTGCGGAACCTGGGGTGGTTGGGAGCCTTGATAAGCACGGCAATCCCAATGTCTTGACGTTAGATAAAGGTACGTCACGGCTGGCGCAGGGAAGTAGTGCGCAGACCACACTGGTAGAAGTCGAAAAATACACGGGGCCCGAACTCACAGTGACCGCGTTCGATCCACCGCTGGTCCCGCAGATGAATCGTGCAGGAGGGGAGTAATGTTGTTGACCATGCAAATGTTTCTTGAGGCGGAAGGCGGACTATCGCCACAAGAGTTTGTCGACCGGGCCGCAAAGGCTTTCGAATTACATGCACCGGCGCCCCTTGTCGTCAAACCGACTGCCTCGGTGTGGCGGTTCATTGACCTGTGTTTGTTTGCGTTGATGAAGACCAACGGCACCGGTTATGTCGAAAGTGCCATGACCCGCGCAACGGGCGTCTGTTGTCAGAGCTTCGCCAAAGGGACGATGCAATGCTTTGCCTGTCCGTTTCGCTCGGCGGAGTTTCCGACGCTCAAGCAATTTTATCAAGCGACCAGAGCGAAGGCCGTGGCCTTGGAGAAGACCCTGCCACCTGACTAATCATGCGGATCTGACTCCGGCGCTACATTGGACCACCGAAGATTCGCACACTTTACGCCACCAACTCCGAGTCATGTCATTCTGAGCCCTGCGACCATCTCGCGATAAACTATACTATGCGTGGGTAGCAAGTGCGGTTTTGTCATGCTGAGCAAAGCGAAGCATCTCTCCCCCGCTCCCGCTGCGAAATTCCTCGCTCGCGGTGCTCCGTTCAGAATGACACTCGCGGTCGCCGCGGAGAAAAAGCGCAATTCGTGCCCGCGCGCAGTATACACGAAGAATCTCTCTGAGAGACTCTTCGTTGCACTCAGGGTGACAGCGCTACTGTACCAATTTTCTATGGTGTGCTTTCGGCTAATAGCCAAGTTGCTTATTAATCGCTCCCAATAAAGGCTCACCACGTTGGACAAGGCGCAGGTTGTCGCAGAAACGATCTAAATTCCGGCGTGCGCGTAGCTGACTTGCACCGGCGGTATGCGGCGTCATCACGACGTTCTCTAACTTCCACAACGGGTGATCTGCCGGTAGAGGTTCCTTCGGGGCGACATCGAGGCCTGCACCAGCACATCGTCCATCCTGCAGCGCCCGTACCAACGCATCACTGTCCATGATTTCACCCCTGGTGACGTTGACCAGAAAGGCGCCGCGCTTCATTTGGTTGAACGTTCTGTCATCGAAAAGATTGCGCGTTTTTGGCGAGAGCGGACAGCAGATTGCCACAACATCTGAGGCAGCGAGGAGTACTGGCAGCCGTTCGGTTGCCCAGACCTCATGCACCCCGTCCGACGGAGCGACAGGCCACTCATCGACCGCGATGACGTTCATGCCAAAGGCAACGGCACGGCGTGCCATGGCGCGACCGGTGCCGCCAAAGCCAACAATACCCATCGTTAGGCCCTCAAGCTCGATCTCTTTCACGCGCATCGCTTCCCGTGCGTCCCAACTCGCCGGACCGAGACGGATCGATGTCGCAATCTGCCGCGTGAGGTTCAATAACAGGCCAAAGCCGGTATCGGCGAGATGCCCACCGACCAATCCCTTCTCACCGGTGAGTACAACATCTGAGTCGCGCATCGCTGGATACAGGAACATATCAACGCCGGAGGCAATGGCATGAACCCAGCGCAAGCGTGGGGCGGCTCTGAACAATGGCTCGGGGATAAAGCCGAGAATGACCTCAACATCCCCTGCGGCAGCAATCGCATCTTTGACGTTCGAGACCACGCGAACGGTCGACCCAGAAGGGGCAGCAGCGTTGATTTTCGCCAGGTCGCCTTCGGTCACTTCGGGGAGGGTGAGTCCCAATAGCACTAGAATGTTCGTGGGTTTGTCCAACTGAAGAATGCTCATACGGGTCATGCCTCCGTCCTGATCGGAATTTCGTTCAGCCTCGTGCGCACAGCGCACGCTACGGGTTATGTAAACTCTACCGACACATCACCGATGCCGACGAAACGAGCCCGATACACGCCTGCATGCGTTACTGCATGGTGGCAAAACGACCCGGTAATCACAGGCTGTCCGGGTTCCAGGCCCCGACCAAACTTGTGCAACAAGCTAGCGACGCGTGCCAAGGACAGATACGGGTCGTCCATTGTGCTGCCAGGCGTCTTGCTTTCGACCAACTGATCGCCATCGTAGAACTCCACTGTCGTATCGACGAGCCCATCACGCACCGGTGCTTCTGGACCAACCACGATGCCCCAATTGGCGAGTCCGTCGGCCAGCAACAGCGAATTCCCCTGCTCAGGAGCGGTGCGACGTTCGTTGATTTCAAACGCAGGAGCGACAGCGCGCACGGCCGCTTTCGCAGCCGCCGCATCGATATTGTCACCACGCAACGGTGAGCCAACGATCAAACATAGCTCCGGTTCGACTGAACACTTCATGATCGGCTGCCGTGCCACACGCGCACTGCTTGGCAGAATACGACTGCGTAACACATAGCCAAATGGCCGAAAGTCCTTCCCCATGCGGTCCCGCGCTGCCCCAGACGTTAACCCGACCTTCCAGCCACCGTGCGGTTCACCAGCAGCGCTGAAACGATCAAGGACCCCAAGCTGGATCGATAGAGCATCGTCCAGTTGCAACTGTACCTGATCCACGCCGACCGGTGCTCTGCCCTGTCTGCGCCCATCATAGAGCGCGGTAACGATTCCTCCATGGTCTGGCATAACTGTGTGTTCCTTTCTTGAACCGTGATGTCCGCACGGACCACGTTAGTTCTGTAGCCCGTAGAACGCGCAGGCGTTGGTCCCGAGTATGCCGTTTATCGCCGTTGTCGGTAAGCCGGTGAGTAGCTCTTTCATGCCTTGTACTGGGTGGACAAAACCTTCGGCATGCGGGTAATCAGAGCCAACGAAAAACTTTTCATGCCCGACGAATTGCACGATGAGCGGGAGCAACTTTTCGCTCGGGTCCGCATTGATCCAAATGTTGCGAGCCAGATATTCGCGGATCGGTCGTTTCATCTGCGACGTGTGGCGCATGTACTGATAGCGATACTCGAAGCGTTCAACCCATTCGCCCACCCAACTGCCCATCGATTCTACCGTTGCGACACGTAGAGAAGGGAAGCGTTCCAAGGCGCCGTCATACACCAGAGTACTGAGCGACATGCGTGGATCTTGAATGACATTCATCGAAATGAACATGAACCCAGGATTACGATCGCGCATCCAGGCACTACCCAGATAATCC
The DNA here is from genome assembly GCA_016874775.1 of Deltaproteobacteria bacterium. Lineage (NCBI taxonomy): Bacteria > Pseudomonadati > Myxococcota > Myxococcia > Deltaproteobacteria bacterium. The sequence continues at coordinate 12,473 of VGTJ01000112.1, read as the reverse complement.
TTGTTACCAGCAGGGTGAATACTGACCGCGACGTTACAGTCCTGCGCCGCAGCCCACACCGGATCGTACAGTGCGTCACCAAAGCTCTTGCCGTGCACGGGCGCGGACCCAACCATCACTGAACGTGCGCCCAATTTGGCAACACGGTTGATTTCTTGCGCTGCCAGCTCAGGATCACGTAATGAAATGTGAGCAGCTGGAAACAACCGGTTGCCATAGCTAGACACGGCCTCAAAGGCCCAGGTGTTGTATGCTCGACACAACGCAGCCGCCAAGGCAGCATCGCGGACGTCACCTTCCCACAACAGGCCTAAGGTTGGGAAGAGAATTTGGTAGTCAAACCCTTCAGCATCCAGGTATTGAATACGTTTACCCATGTCTTCCCAATCGCCACCCGTCATCTTGGTTCGATCCATGTTATTGAGCGCATGACCGTCTTCTTTTTGGCCGTAGCCCACGACCACACTCAGCATCTCCTCCGCATCGTTGCCCAGCCGCATGGTTCTGCCGTCAACCACCAGCTGTGGCCTGCCTTTGGTGTCGGTCTCCATGTGCATCGCACGTTCCCGATAGGCCGGGTCGATGTAACGAACAAAGACATCCAGGGGTTCAATAAAGTGGCTGTCGCCGTCAACGACTTTCATACAATCTCCCTCATTATGAATTTTGCTGGTATGCGGCGCTCCGGAGCAGCGCTCCCGGTCGCGCGCCAGTGCACTGTTGTCCCTCGAAGGTTATCCGCCCATTGATGATCGTGTAATCGATGCCGACTGCTCGCTGTACTAACCGACCTTCACCACCAGGAAGATCGTGAATCATTTCCGGCTCAGTTGGGGTGACACGTAATCCATCGAGATCATAGACAATAATGTCCGCAGCCATGCCTTGTCTCAACCAGCCACGGTCCTGCAAGCCAATGATCCACGAGGGTACGAACGACAAACGCCAGTGCGCTTCTTCGAGAGACATCAATTGCCGGTCACGAGCCCAATTGGCGATAAACTCAACGGGGTATTTGCCGAGTGAAAATAGTTTGGCATGCGCCCCACCGTCAGAAAGGCCAATAACCGCATTCGGATGAGTTAACATCGTTGCCAACGCATCTTGATCACGATTGGCGAAGTCATGGAGCTTGAATCCGGTTTTGAGGTTCTCTGCCAGTGATAAGTCGAGGAATGCATCAATCGGAGCACGACCTGTGGCACGGGCGAATTCGTCGACATTCTTCCCCAACGCCTGCCGATTTTCCCGCTGCGTGAGCCGTCGACGATCGTTCCTCCACGGATTAACAGGTCAAAATCTGACATGTGTGGTTCCTTCCTGTTTGGTCCTTGCTCAGCCTTTTTCGCCCCTGAGGGACGATCGATGGTAACCGGGGGTGTCAAGCCCCGGTGCGAATGAGTCCATCCTCCGCGTCACGCAGCGATGCGATGACAGCGGTGGCATTGTTCTCCCGGCCTTGAAAGGCCGGGCTACCTTCTGTCGCCGCTCTGCGGCTGAGGGGTGACACTTCTTGTTATTATTTACCCTCTTGTCCCAATCGCTCCCGACTTTTGCAATTGCTCTACTTCACTACTGCTAAACCCCCAATCCTTGAGAGCAACAGCGGTATGTTGTCCGGGGGTGGAAGGCGGACCCTGAATCGCACTAGGAGTGCGGCTGAAACGCGGGGCAGGACCTGGCTGCATGACGCCATCAACCTCAACGAACGTGCCGCGATGTTTATTGTGTGGATGCTTTGGTGCTTCGCCCATATCGAGCACTGGCGCAAAACAGACATCACTGCCTTCCATGATCTTACACCACTCATCACGGGTTTTGTTGCGGAAGATCGAAGCCAAGCGCTCGTTCATCTTCGGCCAGTTGTTCTTGTCGTTCTGTTTGGGTAACTCTTCGTGTTGTAACCCGCTGAGCTGCAGCAGTTCAGCGTAGAATTTGGTCTCAATCGAACCGATCGAAACGTATTTTCCGTCTTTGGTCTCGTACACGTTGTAATAATGCGCGCCGGTGTCGAGGATATTGTCACCACGAGTGTCGGTCCACCGACCGGCTGCACGCAGGCCGTAGATCGCCGCCATCAGTGATGACGCACCATCGACCATCGCAACATCAATGGTTTGGCCTTTTCCGGACTTTTGCGCTTCTAATAATGCGCCAACCACGCCGAGGGCGAGATAGACACCACCACCACCAAAGTCGCCGACGAGGTTTAGTGGCGGGACCGGAGCTTCGCCACGACGACCAATTGAATGCAGAGCGCCAGTCAATGCAATGTAGTTGATGTCATGACCAGCAGCGTGTGCCATCGGACCTTCTTGGCCCCAACCAGTCATGCGTCCGTAGACCAGTTTGGGATTGCGGGCCATGCACACATCTGGACCAAGACCGAGGCGCTCCATCACGCCAGGGCGGAAGCCTTCAATCAGAGCATCTGCTTTCGCGATCAGTTTAAGGGCAACTTCGGTGCCTTCTTTACTCTTGAGATCGATTGCGACAGAGCGGCGACCGCGACCCAGCACGTTAAACTTCGCATCAGTCGAGATTCCTAGGTTCGCATCCTCGGCACGGTCGATGCGCAGCACTTCAGCGCCCATGTCGGACAGCAACATCGCACACATCGGTGCTGGACCAATGCCAGCAAATTCGACGACTTTGTAACCGGATAAGACTCCCATAGTTTCTCCCTCCTCAGTCGTATGAGTTGGCGCACGACGTCCCAGGTTGTCTGTAGGGACGGCCTGCGTTCCTCAGCGGGGATTTTTGCATAACCCCGAGAAAAGTACATCTCTTAAAATCGTTACCTATGCTCGGTGGAAAACGTTATTCCCGCGAACGCGGGAATCCAGGAGGAATACCCACAGGCTTCTGCTTGAAGATCCTGGATGCCCGCCTGCGCGGGCATGACGGCAGTAGTCCTCTCAAACGTTAGAGTAACCCCTGGCTAGGCAAACTTCACTACCAACTTTGCATATTTATCAAGCATTGGCAGAATCGTGTCGCGTCCCTCAGACGGGACGACAAATACTGCGCGTTCCGCGCCCATCTTTTGCAAGGTCGCCAGTTCTTCTTCCTTATCTGATGCGCCGAAAATGGACACCGGAAAGTCGCCGGACGTTTTGCCTGCTTTTTGTGCCATCTGTCCGAGTTCTTTTATGGACTCAGGTAAGTCTTTCGAGAAGAAGCCGACTGGAATCCACCCATTACAATAGTTCACTACACGATTGAGTCCGCCGTTGAAGGTGCCCATCAGAATTGGTGGATACGGTTTCTGATATGGCTTTGGATAGCTCCAGATCGGATCGAAATTGACAAACTCACCGTGATATTCGGCGGCATCTTTGGTCCAGATTTCTTTCATGGCTTCGATCTTCTCGCGCAACACTTTCCAGCGCCGCTTGAATGGCGTGCCGTGGTTTTCCATTTCCTCGGCGTTCCAGCCGCCACCGATACCGAACAACACACGACCATTGGAGATTTGGTCAACCGACGCGACCTCTTTCGCCATGAGGATTGGATCACGTTCGATCACCAAACATATCCCGCTGCCGATTTTGATGTTCTTGGTGACGGCAGCCGCGGCAGTCATCGCGACAAAGAGATCATGTGTATGCCAGTACTCTTTCGGCAACTCTGCACCGCCCGGCCACGGTGACTTTCGACTAGCCGGGATATGGGTATGTTCAGGAAACCAAATCGACTCAAAGCCGCGATCTTCGCAGGCTAAGGCTAGTTCATCCGGTCGGATTGCGTAATCGGTCGCAAACATTGACACACCAAGTTTCATACACTCCTCCTTAATGGTTAAGCACTCAGCTATCAGCTTTCAGTTGTCAGCCAGAAAAGCAGACTCGGAAAGTCTCCACAACTGCTGTGAGGAGTCTAAAGGCTCAGTCTGTTCCCGGTTTTGTAAGAGCTAAATGCTGAAGGCTAGATTCTTTCCCTCAATAATTGATCCTGGTGGCTTCTCGTGACGACAAGACCGTCGTCATGGGAATATTCAAGGACGCACGAACCACTGGTACTGTACGCCATCGTGGACAATCTCCCCAGGCGGTTCGTCTCGTGCAATTGCTGCATCAATAGTCTCCGAGACATGTCGTGGGATTTCTACTTGTCGCAGACACCGGCCATGCGCGACCACGTCAACAATAATTTCACAATCGCTGTACATACGTCTCCTTACGCAACGCAGCCTAGAGGTCATTGGTGAACGGTGCTAGTCTGCCAGCGATTTCGCATTCGATCTAGAGGACGTGATAGGAGGGTGGTCATGAAGTTTGGCATTGTTCCGATCAATCTCGACGTGTTTACCGAGCCCGATATGTTGGTGCCGTTTGTCCAGCGGGCTGAGGCGATTGGCTATGAGTCGGTGTGGACCGCAGAGCACGTCATTATCCCGAAAGAGTATTCGTCAGTGTATCCATATAATCCGAGTGGTAAGGTACCCTTCCGTCCTGATTCGGCGATTATCGATCCGTTGGTGGCGTTAACGTATGTGGCCGCCTCGACCAAGCGTATGCGTCTGGGTACCGGGGTGAACATCTTACCGCAGATCAACGCGCTGTATCTGGCAAAGTGGGCGTCGTCGATTGATCATCTGTCGAAAGGACGGCTGATGCTCGGCGTGGGTATTGGTTGGCTCAAGGAAGAGTTCGATGCGATTGGCGTGCCGTTCGCCCATCGCGGTAAACGCTCTGATGAATATCTGCGGGCGCTCAAACAAGTCTGGAATGGCGAGGAAATCAACTTTCAGGGTGAGTTTGTCAATTGGCAAGGCTTCGTGATGCGGCCTCGTCCGGTGCAAAAGGGTGGTGTGCCGTTAGTGATTGGTGGCATCACGCCTCAGGCCATTCGTCGCCTGGTGCGCTATGGTGACGGCTGGTATGTGATTGGCAAAGATCTCGACGATTATCGTGCCCATATCAAGGCGTTCAAAGATGAATGTGCCAAGCAAGGGCGGAATCCTAACGAGATTGAGATTACGGCGTACTGGAATTATTACGGCGAAGGGCTCGATAGCTTAAAAGTGTACCAGGAACTTGGAGTTCACCGTTTGTTAGTAAATATGCGAGCGTTGCGGGATAAGGATGTGACTACGGCGATGGAACGGTTTGGGGAGGAGGTTGTGGCTAAACATTTATAGGGTAATTTTCACGCATTGATCTCATCGTACTTCTTAGCTCTCGACCCTCACCCTAGTCCTCTCCCTGCCAGGGAGAGCGAAACTGAAGAGTGTAGCGTGCGCTCTGCGCACGGATCCCTAAACTGCAAAGGGGGGAATAAGAAAATGATACAAACCCAACCCACACGGGTACATCTCATCACCGGCGGTTTTCCGGCTGGATCAAATGCTGGCCATGATATGGACTATGCCCGCTTGCGACTTCTGCAACTCTTGCAAGAAGATGCCAATATCCTGACCACAGTGGCGAGCGACTTCACCGACATTGGCAAATGGCTACCAAAGAGTCGTCTCTTGGTGACGTATGTTGCTGGTCCGTATCCAAATGATGAACAGAACGCGGTCATTCGTCAGTGGCTCGAAGAGGGAGGACGGTGGCTGGCGCTACATGGCACCAGTGGTGGCCGTGCGGTGCAGGTCGGAGACGATCGCCGCACGCGCGCGATGGTGAAGTGAAGCCATCATGCAACGCTGGGTGGCTTCTTCCTCAATCATCCGCCCGTGCGAAAGTTTCGTGTTGATGTCACGGATCGCTCGCATGTGCTTACCAAAGGATTGGCGGGTTCGTTCGAGGTCATGGATGAACTGTATCTCATCGAAGTGCAAGATCCCGCGTCCACGAATGTCCTCCTTACGACGGAACTAGCGAAAGACCCATCACCTCCAGGATTCGGTTTTGTCTATCCCCAAGACACGGCATTGATGCCAGATGGCAAAACCAGGGGGTTGGGCTATACAAAGGATATTGGCAAAGGCAGTGTCGCCTACATCGCGCTCGGGCATTGCCATTCGCCACTCAACAATGTCCAGCCGTTTGTTGACGCCAGTGTTGATAGCGCGGGAACGACGCCGAAAATGTTCCATGGCGCGTGGGAGACCGAGGCGTTTACCACGTTGCTGCGTAACGGCTTGAGATGGGGCATTGCAAGTACATAAGAATGAATCGGAGAAACGGGGCATCGGTGAATCGGAGCAGAAACATGGTGGGGAGGTCTCCGGTTCTCCCCATCTCCGATTCTCCGTTTCTTTTTCTGGTTCTCGGCACGCTTGCACCTTGCCGCGCAATAAGGCAGCCTACGGGTACAACCAAGGACGAGCAAAAGGAGGACGGTATGGCAAAGAGCATGGAAGCACAACTACAAGAAGTGATTGATCGTGAAGAGATTCGTACCCTACCGGTGCGCTACTGTGATCGCGTATGGCAACAGGACTCAGACGGGTACTCAAAGCTGTTTACTGAAGATGGCTGGTTTTCCACCAATGACCCGAAATTACCCCGTGCTGAAGGCCGAGCGAATCTCGCCAAGATGATTGCTGAACAGGGCGCTACTTCGAAACCCCGCCCATTTATTCATAATCATGTAGTTGAGTTACTCGGACCAGATAAGGCTAGAGGCACGTGCTACGTGGAAGTCAAGTTGATGCGCGAGGGCAAAAAGTGGTTGCTCACCGGTTGGTATAATGACGAGTATGCCAAGGTGAATGGGGAGTGGAAATTTAAGTCGCGGCAGATTACGACTGACACATTTGGTCCGGCAAATGAGAATTAGGGCATAATGCGTAATCCGTAACCGCCCCTTCCCCTTTTCTGTTTTACGCATTACTGATTACGCATTACGTCTAAGTAACCGACGGAGGGAACCAACAATGCGTGATGGATTCAAGATCGCAGATACCGACGCCCACATGATGGAGCCGGAGTGGCTGTGGGAACGCCACATGGAAGATGCCTATAAATCGCAAGCGCCACGGATGGGCGAAGCGCCTGACTCGGGGCGAAGGACCTTCCTGGTCGAAGGTGAATCGTTCACCCGCGAAAAGGGCAAGTATCCGATGGCAGCGAAGCCATTTCTCAAAGCGGCAAACAAGGCGATGGAACGTTTTGACCGCGCGAAACAGACTGGATTTAGCGCTCAGAGCCGTATCCAAGATATGGATGAACAAGGCGTCGACGTGCAAATCCTGTATCCGACGTTTACCGGTCAGATGCTAGGTCGCGAGTTTCGTGACACCAAATTACTAGCGGCGTGCTGCCGTGCTTATAACAACTGGGCCGCCGAGTATACGTCACTCGATCCGAAGCGTTTGCGCTGGGCTGCAGCATTGCCTATGCAAAGTGTTGAGGAAGCCGTCAAAGAAGCTATTCGCGCCTCACAACTGGGTTGTGTCAGTTATTACATGCGTCCCAATCCCGTTGGCGGTCGCACGTTGTGGCACGATGATTGTCTGCCGTTGTGGAAAGAGATTGAGAACACTGGCAAGCCAATCTCGACGCATGACTCAGCGTCCGCGTCGGTTCCGTCCTTTGGTGATCGTATGGACACTCACACCAGCGGTCATATTCTGTCGCATCCGTTTGAGGCGATGGCGGCTATGGCAGGGCTGATTTGGTTCGGTGTCTTCGAGAAGTGTCCCAAACTCAAAGTGATTCATGTCGAAGGTGACGGCGGTTGGACCCCATACTGGCTGCAACGCATGGAACAACACTGGGACTTCAGTGGCAATGCCGAGCACGAGTATCTCACTCGTCGTCCGACCGAGTACTTCCGTAGCAATGTCTGTGTCGCGTTCCGTGGCGACGAGCCAACCATGAAGGCGGCGGTGGAGTTGGTTGGCGACAACAACTTCACCTGGGACTCAGACTATCCGCATCCTGACGGCACCTATCCCTGGGGTGTCGAGGCCATGTTAAAGCAACCTATCCCGCAAGAATCAAAGCGGAAGTTGTTATGGGATAATGCCGCGCGAGTGTTTAACCTCACATAAAGAATTGCGAATTGCTAAGTGCGGATTGCGGACTAGGAGAACTGTCCTTAAAATTCCGCAATCCACAATCCGAAATCCGCACTCTACAATTTCACCACGTCCATCGCATGCCGCGCCGCCGCTGGATACTCAGGCTGCGGATTCAATTCATACTCACGTAAACAGGTCTCGGTAAACTTGATCACGTGCTCATCTCCATTGGCCACGGCCATATCGATGAGCTGTTCTCGTGATTCACGTGGCGTTGTCACGGTGTGTTCTGGTATAGGAACCAGACCAAATGCCGCGTAAATCCCGCACTGCGCCTGCCAGGTGTAACGTAGCGCGTCGCGCAGGACGGACGGGCCGAGATAGGGAGCCAACAGGCGCAGCGACGCCCCACTCGTAACACTGTGGACGAAAACGATTGTGCTCAAGAAGTCGTGGGCATTGGCCAGATAGACACGCGCAAAGGCTTGCGTCAGTTCAGAGACAACCCGGGATACGTCGCCACTGACATCGGCATACTCGATCACCGGTGCAAACGCTGGGAATTCACTCAACCGTTCTAGAGAACCAACGATCGTGCCGGTGAATTTGCGCTGGTCAAGTGGCACCACCGGAACAGTACGGATTGCGACTGTCGGTCGTTCTTTGCGTTGAAGAGATGACATGGAGGTTGGCAACTCTTGATAACACGCGGCCCAATAGCCAAGTGCGGCCGCAAGCTCGGCAATCCGCGTTGGCGTCTCAGCCTGGGAAAGGGCACGAGCAGCGTGTGCTACCCTGATCACTCCGTGTGCAGCTGATGCGCATATCGCAGGTGCGAGATTCGCTACCCAGCGGTTGAGCACGTCCTGCCAAGGCGTACGCACTAGTTCGTCCGTAAAGAACGCGCGCCAATCACTAACGCGATCTATACGTCCTAGCGCTGCGCGCCAGTTGTGAGGATCAATAGACGCAACCGCAGACGGCCACGGCAAAAACCCTGCGCGATAGTGTTCAAGCCACGCTGGGATAGCATCTGCGCGTCCTAGCGCACATAAGGCCTCAATTGCCATCGGGGCATGATTGGTTAAGCCATTGCGAAGATCGGGGCTCGCATCCGCAATGGAGTCGAGAGATGTGTCGAGCATGGCGTATGACGACATGACATTTCCTGCAGCGCGAGTGTGGTGCTCTAGCGCTGGCTTATGACACTACGATAGAGTCGGTGATTCAAGAGGAGTACGCGTATGCTTAACAGGGATGGAGTCGATTTATTTTATGCTGAAGCCGGCAGTGGTGAGCCACCGGTGCTGTTGGTCCACGGTTGGACCTGTGACCATACCGCCATGACGCCACTATTCAATTACTTTCGCCGCAGTCGCCGAGTGGTTACGGTCGATCTACGTGGTCACGGCGAGAGCGACAAGCCCGAACAGGAGTATTCGATGGCAGTGTTCGCTGACGACTTGGCCTGGATGTGTAAAGAGCTCAACCTTGAGAAACCAATTGTCATTGGCCATAGCATGGGTGGAGTGATCGCTGTCAAGTTGGCTGCGCAATACCCCGATCTACCTGGTGCAGTGGTCACGCTCGATTCACCAGTTGTTCCCACTGCCCCGTTGCTGCAAAGCGTCACACCACTGTTGCAACAGTTTCGCACGCCAGCGTTTCGTGAACTGCAAGGACCGTTTGTTGATGGAATGTTTCTTCCTACTGATAACGCCGAACGCAAGGCGCGCGTTAAGGCTGGCATGCTGAATACTCCACAGTATGTTGCAGCGTCGGCGTTCGAGCAGGTCTTCAAAGATCCTGAGTCGGGAGTACGTGCGTGCAGAGTGCCGCTGTTGGTGCTGGATGCAACGATACCACTATCGGACCAGGCGCGCTTACGCGAGTTGTGTCCACACGTCGTCACCGGCCAAACGGTTGGTGCTGGCCATTTTCATCAGCTGGAAGTGCCGGAGCAGATCACTGCGATGGTTGAGCGGTTTCTGTCAATTTCGTCATTGTAGCCGCCTACTGACTTGCGCCCAGTTCACGATCCAGGCATCTATACTCGACCACAGAAACACAAGGAGGAGACTATGGCTCTACCGCAAGACATTACGCCGTTTAATAGCGAACTGATGGATACGTTAGTGAAGTCCGCCGATATGGATTGGATTCCGATTGCTGACGATCCTAAGCGTGGCTTTATGAAGATTTTGTGGACTGGCTCAGAGAGTGGCACCTGGGCCGTGTTGTTCCGCTGGCTCAAAGGTTACGTCGCGCCGCCACACAAACATCTGACGGCATCACACACCTTCATCATCAAGGGAAAACTGCAAGTGCGCGATGGCGTCCTCAAGACCGGTGACTACGTCTACGAAGCCAACGGCATGGTGCATGGCGCGACCAAGGCGCTCGAAGATACGGATTATATTTTCATCTGTAACGGGCCAGTGCTGTTTTTCGATGACAACAAGTTTACCAACTATCTTGGATGGGAAGAGCTGCGTCGCTTACAAGCCGCGCATAGTGCGAAGGCGAAGAGGCAGAAGAAGGCGGCGTAAGAGACCTCATTCTGAGCCCCTGCGGCACTGGTCACTACTTGAGAGACCAGCCTTGTTTTTTCAGGCACTTCGCAACGTGGCAAGGTTCCTTCTTCCGGTGGGAGAGGGAATTCCTGGACGGCTGACTCTGTAAGTTGTGACTGGTGAAGCGGACTGTCACTCCGTATCTGTTGCGGTCTATCGCTGAAACAGCAGACTGAGATACAGCAGATAGAGCACGAGTAACACGACCCCTCGTCCACGCCCTATAAAGCCGTGACGTGATGGGAAGGTGAAGACCACGGCGACCAGACCAAAGGCCAGCGCCACCGCGACTTCATGCCAGGAGACAACGATCGGAGATATGAGCGTGGCCACAGCCACAATCAACAGTCCGTTGAAGATATTACTGCCAAGGACGGTCCCTAACCCCACCTCATCGTGGCCGCGCAGCTTAGCGATCAGCGTCGTCGCGAGTTCCGGCGCCGAAGTGCCTACCGCAACAATCGTGGCTCCAATGACGAACTCATCAATACCGAATGCTCGCGCAATGCCCGTCGCGCCAGTGACGATGAGGCGTCCCGCGGCGATGAGCAATACCAAGCCGACGACACAGATCAGCACGATTTTCTAGCCGTTCTGATCCGCGCTGTCCTCGATGGCATGCCCGCGTTGTTGCCACGCCTGGAGGATGACAACCGTGAGCCACGTGATGAACGCCCCCAACAGCAAGAGCCCATCAATGCGCGAGAGCGTCCCATCCCAGAACAAGAGCACCGTCAGGACCGGCACAATGAGCGCGACCGGAAAGTCGCGGTGTATACTCTCACGCGCAGTCTGTATGCCTGAGACTAACAACGCTAGTGCCAGAATGAGCGCAACATTGACGACATTGCTACCAAGCGCGTCGCCCAAGGCAATCTGGGGGGTGCCCGCGAGAGCAGAACTGACCGACACGGCGAGTTCTGGACTGGACGTGGCAAAGGCGGCAACGGTGGCCCCAATGATCCCCGGAGAGACGCGCCACCACAGTGCGAGGCTGACCGCGCCTCGCACGAATAATTCTCCCCCGAGCCCAGCGCAGACAACCCCGAGCGCCAATGTGAGATATGGATTCATGCTGGTGCTGAGTGTGCCGCTCATCACAGCGTGTGTCGAGAACCCCTGTGAGGCTACTACGGGTGATACAACCGCTCGTTGTTCTGTCGATCACTGACGAGGGCACCGGCCACGCGAATACCGAACTCCGCTCGCAGTCTTCCGAGAGGGACATCTTGGTATTCCGTGAACTGTGCCCAGGGCCATCGTTTATGCTGACGCAGACATCGGCTGATGGTCAGTGGCACAAGTAGCCCCGACTGCAACACGGTTATCGCGATGTCGCGTAATGTTAGCTGTCGGTAAATGTTGATCGACTCGTGCAGGCGATAGCCCTTCAAGATAGAAAACCCGCCTGTGGTCCCGAACACACTAGAGAGTTTGACGACAGCTTCATGCGGCAATGAGGTGTTACAGCCAAACACCACATGGGCTGTATCGTGACAGCGAAAGAATTCTTGCGCTGCTGGGGAAAGCTCTTGCCCACGCACTAGGTGCGGGTGACGCTCGTAGTATTCTGCCATACCCTCAGCGAGAGTTTGAGCTGAGTCTTGCTGTTCAAAGGTCAGCATGATCATGGCCTGCATCGTAATAGCTGGCGGAGATGACTTTCCCGTTCTGTCCCAGCCAAGTTATCGCGAAAGGCGCACTTCGTACAGTAGTCGGCGTCGCGACCGCGATCACGCTGTCATGCATATCCGCGACCTGACATGCAGCTCACGGCGCAAGTAACCACGGCGGTACTAAATCGAACCACAGGACATTCGGACACTGTACGCGAGAGCCCTGCGGACGTGTCATCCTGAGTCCTCCACAGCGCGCGGCGCGGAGCGTGGAGGCAGAAACGAGACAGTGCTATGCTTGGCGGCACGGCCCCGACAAGCTAAGACCGGCGTTGCCAATGGTGCTGCAGGAGCCCATTTCTGAGT
>VGTJ01000111.1 GCA_016874775.1 Deltaproteobacteria bacterium | reverse complement strand
GGGGCCTTCCTAAGAGTTACCGCCCCCAGCGGGGGCTTCGGAATGTGCTCGGCCCCTTCGGAGGGGCCTTCTTAATACCACGGCCTCTGGCCGTGGTAGCTTATTATCTCTGCTGCGGTCCTTGGTGGCGAGAAATGGATCAAGGGCGATGACTCACTGAACAATGTTGATGATCCAACGACAACCCCAGCTATTCCTGATACGAGCTGCCCGGATTATGGCGTGACCTATACGGGCACGGCGGATAAATACACGCGTTTTCCCTGCGTCGCGCGCACGGATCATGGCGGAACATTTATCTATCGCCTGCGGATTACGAACACTGGCAACGTGCCACTTGATAACTACGTGTTATATGATGTGCTCCAGTTCGTTGGTGATACTGGCAGCGGCCAGCCGCTTGCGGCAACGGCCCGTGAGTCACGGTGGCGGCCAACGCTTGACGGAGCGATCTCGGTAGAAGGTGCCCCAACCGGCGCCACGCTGACTGGTGAGTACACGACAGCCGCAAACTTCTGCCGACCTGAGGTATCAAGCACCAACACGATTACTCCGGTCGAGCACTGGCAACCAGGCTGTGATGATGTCTCTTGGACTTCCTCTTTTCCGGCCGATCCGACAACCGTGCGAGGGTTCCGTATTCGTGCGTTTACTGGCGCGGCAGATTGGGCTCCAGGGGAAGTGATGACGTTCTTGGTACCAATGAAGGCGCCGGCAAGCGGTGCGCCGCCTAGCATTGTTGGTAATACCTCGATCTTCAATCCAAGCTGGAACTCTTTTGCCCATCGTGCGAATGAGGCCAATACTCCAAACTTGTTACCGACTGCGGAACCGCGCAAAGTCGGTATTATTCTGCCTGAGCGCTACCGGGTCGGGAATCTGATCTGGCGTGATGACAATAACAACGGCCAGGCTGAAAGCAGTGAAGCTGGACTAAGCGCTATCCAGGTAGAATTGTGGCAAGACACGAACAATTCTGGTGGGCCAAGTAGCGGCGATACGAGAATTGCCACTACGGCGACCGATGGTAGTGGCCACTACGTCTTCGATACCCTGCTAGCAGGGAACTACTATATTGTCGTTCCTGACAGCCAGGTGGGATTGGCTGGTTTCTCGTCGTCTTCGAACGGCGAAGAGACTTTGCCTTACGCAGATGGTGACAACAATGACAATTGTACGCAAGTCGCCAATTTTGGGGCTAACAATCCACAAGGCTTCACCACCGGTATTGTCACATTGGGGCCTGGAGCGCCGGAACCGACCAATGAGCGACTACGGGCCAATGCAGGAACCGACGACGATAATGACCTCTTTCCGGATAGTATGTCCAATTATTCGGTCGATTGCGGTTTCTATCGCAACGACTATAGTGATGCGCCGGATACCTATGGCACGACCACGCTTGCCAATGGAGCGAGCCACGTTCTCAGTCCGACCGGCCCACGCCTCGGTGCCTGTATCGATAGCGAACTCAACGGCCAACCGAATACCGCAGCGAGTGGTGATGACACCACGGTAGGGAGCACTGTGGCTGGCACGTGTGTCGGCAATGACGACGAGGATGGAGTTACCTTCGGCGCTCTTATTCCGGGTGCGACAAATGTGCCTGTGACTGTCACTGTCAGTGCAGTATGTCGTTTGAGTGGTTGGATCGACTGGAACCGCGATGGTGATTTTGGTGATGCGAGCGAGCAGGTGTTTAACGGCCAAGCCTTAACACGGTCGGAGCTAACACCTTGAGTCTCAGTGTGCCTGTTGGTGCATCCTCGGGGGCGAGTTACGCCCGCTTCCGTTGAGCGACGGCAACCGTCACGCAACCGACTGGGCCCGCGGCAGACGGAGAAGTCGAAGACTATGTTGCCACCATTCTTGGTGCGGGTGCCGTTCTCGATTATGGAGATGCGTCAGACGCGACGTTTCCAACTCTGGGAAGTAGTAACGGGGCGGCTCATGTGCTCGGTGGTCCATTCTTGGGCGCTTGTGTTGACGGCGAGACCAATGGTCAGCCGCTGTTGACCGCGATTGGCGATGATCAGGGCATTGGCACTGGGACGCTCGGTACCTGTCTGACGAATGATGATGAAGACGGCGTGGTGATCGGGCCGCTCAGCATTGGCGCGACGAATGTACCGGTACCGGTAACCGCCAATGGCGTGTGTACGTTGAACGGCTGGATTGATTGGAATCGCGATGGGGATTGGAGTGATGCTGGTGAGCAGGTGTTTGCCGGACAAGCCTTAGTCAATGGCGCGAACAATCTGACCCTAAACGTTCCCAATGGCGCCAGTGTTGGAGCGGCATATGCACGTTTCCGTTGTACTACGGACGCGACGTTTAATGGAAGTCCGCAACCGACGGGCCAAGCAACAGATGGCGAAGTCGAAGACTACGTTGTGACGGTCAATGCGACCGGCGCCGTTCTCGACTACGGTGATGCCCCCGATCCGAGTTATCCGACACTCGCGGGTAACAATGGGGCGGCTCATGTTCTGAGCAGTGCTGGCCCGCGGTTAGGGGTGTGTGTCGATGGCGAAGCCAACGGTCAGCCCAATGCGGCAGCCAACGGCGACGACACTACGGCAGGCAGCACGGTCTTTGGTACATGTGCTGCGAGCGATGACGAAGATGGCGTGATAATCAATAGCAGTGCCCCATTTGCTCCTGGCGCGACTAACGTTCCTGTGAGTGTCACGGCCAGTACACCGTGTACATTGAATGCCTGGATCGATTGGAACCGCGATGGGGATTGGCTCGACGAGGGTGAGCAGGTCTTCAGCGATCAAGCGCTCACTGCCGGAGCTAACGCCTTGAGTATGACTATCCCTGGTACGGCAAGCAGCGGAACGACCTATGCCCGCTTCCGCTGCACGACGGATGCGACGTTCAATGCCAGCGCAGCACCGACTGGCGTGGCTAGCAACGGTGAAGTGGAAGACTACGTTGTCCTAGTATTGCCCAGCGGTGCCGTCTTGGATTGGGGCGATGCGCCTGATCCGACGTATCCAACGTTAGCGACAAACAACGGCGCTGCTCATATTGTGACTGGTCCTTACCTCGGTACTTGTGTGGACAGCGAGGCGAACGGCCAGCCCAATAGTAGTGCTGCCAGCGATGACACCGCATCTGGTGGTTCGGTTGTCGGAACGTGTGCCAATAATGACGATGAGGATGGTGTATCATTTGGCACTATTGTCCAAGGAGCCAGTGGCAACAGCATTACCGTCACAGCCAGTGCGCCGTGTATATTGAGTGGCTGGATCGACTGGAACCAGGATGGTGACTGGCAGGATGCAGGCGAGCAGGTCGTCAGTGGACAGACACTCACCGCTGGCTCGAACTCGCTTACTGTGAGTTCGCCGACTGCTGCATTGAGTGGCACCACGTATGCGCGGTTCCGTTGTACGACCGACGCAGCCTTTAACGCGAGTCCGCAGCCGACGGGCATCGCGACCAACGGTGAAGTGGAAGACTATGCGGTGGTTGTCAGCAGCGCCTATAGCCTTGGCAACCGAGTGTGGCTTGATAACGGCGCTGGTGGTGGCGTACAAAATGACGGTATGCAGAACGGGAGTGAACCCGGTCTCGCTAATGTCGTTGTGGGTCTCTACGCAGATGCCAACAGCGACAGGCAACCAGATAGTACTACACCGGTCTTGCCGGTACAGAGCACGGACGGCAATGGGCACTATCTGTTTATTACCGTCCAAGAAGGGAAGTATGTCGTCCGGATTGAGTCGGCAAACTTCACGGCTGGCGGGGTGCTTGCGAGCCTTGTGAGTAGCACTGGAGCGATCGATAGCGCGTCAAACAGCCAGGATCGCAAAGATAATGGCGTTGATAACGCAAGTCCGCAAACGCAGGGCATTGTGAGTGGAACCGTGATGGTAGGCCCGGGAGCCAATGCTCCAACCGGCGAGACCGACATCGGCACCTTAGGCACTGGAGGAAAGACAGATGACCGATCAAATCTGACGGTGGACTTCGGCTTCGTTCCGGGTGGAACTCCGACTGGCGTAGTTGACCTGGCGGTGACCAAAGCCGGACCTCCAGCTATAGCCGTCGGCATACCGTTTAATTATACGGTTACGGTTCATAACCTGGGCACAGCTCCAGCGACCA
Organism: Deltaproteobacteria bacterium; assembly: GCA_016874775.1. Lineage (NCBI taxonomy): Bacteria > Pseudomonadati > Myxococcota > Myxococcia > Deltaproteobacteria bacterium. The sequence continues at coordinate 17,338 of VGTJ01000111.1, read as the reverse complement.
ATGTCGTTCTTACGGAGACCCTAGGTGGAGCGCTCCAAGTCCTCGATGTGCGGATCGGGCGAATCACGAGTTGTGCAGTGGCAAACCCTGTCGTGTGTAATCTCGGGACGATCCCGGTTGGAGGGACGATAACGGTGATTGTGCAAGCTCAGGCCAGTAGTATCGGAACGTTTCCCTGCTCGGCTGTAATCAATGCGAGTGAGGTCGAGACAGTGATTGCCAATAACGTCAGTGATGTCACCGTGCAGGTAGTCGAGCAGACGAGTGGACCAGTAACGCCACCTGATGATTCGCCGATCGCGGCGATTCCGACTCTCAGTGAGTGGGGGTTGCCGATCTTGGCGACTCTGCTTGCCGCACTGAGTTGGAGGCGATTGCGACAAAGTCGCTAGTACCGTGTCTCATACCTTCGTGAGCAGTTGTCGGGCGTGCGCAGCGCGCCAACTGACTGGCGCGTGGTACGCGCCCTACGATTTCACCGCTCATGAACTTGCGAGACACGGTACTAGGGATTGCACCAAGTCCACTCCTGCTCTCTCTTTGCAGACCGAGAGCGGGCAGTGCTACACTCGGAAAAGGGGGCGTGCCTATGAACTGTCCGAGCTGTGATGCACGCATGGAGAAACAGACGTTCGAGGGGAACTATGGGAGACCTGTTCCCCTCGATATGTGTTATTCCTGTAGTGTGATTTGGTTTGATAGTGCTGAGAATTTGCAACTCACCCCTGGTTCCGTGCTGAAATTGTTCAAACTGATCCACGAAAAGCATGCGCTTCACAGCAAAACTCCTGACCGGGCGCTACAGTGTCCCCGTTGCCAGAGAAAACTCAAACATACGCACGACCTTCTGTACAATGTGCGATTCTCCTATGCGCTGTGTCCGCAGAATCACGGACGGTTGAGTACCTTCTTCCAGTTTTTGCGTGAGAAGAAATTTATTCGTGATCTTACAACAAAAGAAATAGAAGAACTGAAACGCCGCATACAAATGGTACATTGTTCGAACTGCGGCGCAAGCATAAATTTGAATAAGGACTCACGTTGTCCGTATTGTCACTCGGCAATTTCGATGCTGGACCCACAGCAGATGGAAAAAACGGTGCAAGAGCTCCGGCAGTTGGAAGAACGACAGGCGACCCCAAGTCGTCAGCCGTCAACGGCGACCAATCAGTCGAAAACTCCGACGCTATCTGCTCAGCCGCAACGATATCACGACGGAGTTTTCTCTAGCGATCCTTTTTTGGCTGCAGACCTTGCCGAAGGTGCTATCGATCTTGTCTCAGCGGGAATTGAACTCATGGCGAACACTTTTAGTGATTCGTAGAAGAGGGCGGCTCCCTCACTATGAATTGCGCAACAGCAGGTCGTACCAATAAAAAGCCGTCACCACGAGTGAGTGAGTGATGCGGCCTTGACGGACGAGGTCAGGGATCTGCACCATTGGAACCAAAATCACTTCGGTCTCTTCGGTGGTATCGAAGTGGGTCTCGAAGCGTTTCTCGACGTTGCGTGCAAGAAAGGTGTGGCAGCGATTCTCTTGAATCGCAGGATTCGGGTGGATCGCGCCGAGGGAAATCACGTCGTCGGAATCATAGCCAGTTTCCTCTTGCATCTCACGGCGAGCAGCATGGAGCGGTGAAGGATCTTCGGCGTCGACCATGCCACCGGGAATTTCGAGGGTAATGTCGTTAATGCCGTGTCGGTGCTGGTGGATTAATACGACCTGATTATCTGACGTGATGGGAATAATGTTCACCCAATCGCCACTTTCCAACACGAAAAAATCATGCTCACGTCCATCGCGGGGCGAACGGTTGCGATCTTTGCGCAACGAGAAGATGCGACACGTATAGACCGTTTCAGATTCGAGGCGCTGCCAGGACTTAATGTCTTTCGGGTAGTGGGCCATATAGTTGTCGGGCTTCAGTTGCCAAGGAAAAAAGTAACCAGCATGGCAGTGGAGAGTGAAGAGTTAAGAATGGGGAAAAACAAACCGGTTTTCTTCTCTGTTTTTTTGCTCTTCACTCTTAGTTCTTCACTGCGTTTCTACTGACTACTGAATGCTGACTACTGACTACTGCTTTAGAACAGCCGCCGATATTCAATCGCCGGACAGCGGTCCATAACGACAGTTAATCCTGCAGCCTGGGCTTTCTGTGCCGCAGGTTCGTTGATCACACCGAGTTGGAGCCAGAGGATTTTCGCTTTCGCGGCAATCGCCTCGTCTGTGATGGGCCCTACATGCTCTGGTCGGCGAAAAACGTCGACCATGTCCACTGGTACGGGAATGTCGCGAACGCTCGCGTAACACCGCTCGCCAAGAATTTCTTGACAGGTCGGGTTGACCGGGATGACTTTGTGGCCTTTGGCTTTCAGGAGTGCGGCAATCTCATGGCTGTCTCGATCAGGATCAGGTGAACAGCCAACGACAGCGATAGTACGTGGGGTAGCGAGAATCTCGCGAATCTTTTCGTCGGATGGATTGTTAAATGTGCTCATGCGACAGTCTTAGCAGATGATCGAAGGCTTTTTCTAGACAGTATTTAATTTCGTCGAGGCGTGCACGAAACACCTGGTCCCCTTGCATTGCTGGGTCTTCAATATCGCCGCTCTCTCCTGCGAACTCACGGAGCGTATACGAGGGTTTTCCTGTCGCTTCAGGATAGGCGTCAAGCATCTGTTTCTGCTCACTCGTCATCGCCAGAATGAGATGTGCCTGTTCAATGAGATGGCGATGGCGTTTGAGGTCAGTGGACACAAACTCGCCATCAGCAATGTGGATTCCAATATCACGCAGCACGAGGCGAGCATCGAGTGAGGCAAGCATACGGTCGCGAGCATAGATAGCGATGCCACCGGAACGCACGTTAATATGCGTAGCTCCACGATCAGCGAGCATTTTTTCCAGGAGCGCATGCGCCATGACACTGCGACTGGTGTTGGCGTGACAAATAATCAGGACGTTGTAATTTCGTGGGTGTGTCACTTTAAATGTGGTAGATGTAGGCGGGTAGGGGGAGGTGAAAAACCTCCCTCCCACAATCGTTCCTGCCCCCTATTATGCCTCCCCCCGACCCATAAGCCAGCGATGGTCAGCCATCGCTGTAGAGGAGTTTATGATTTCAATGCTTTGAAAACTTCGCCCAGTCCTTCTTTTTTGGTGAGACCTTTGGCCAATTCAACTTTCAGTTTGGAACCGAGGTCCGCTGGTTCCCAGGTTCCTCGCTTCTTCACCGTTCCGGCTGACTGCCACCCTTTCATAAGCCATACACAACCACCGCCGACACGGAAGACTTCACCGTGCACGTCTTTTGCGTCGTCACTGGCAAGCCAGGCAACGAGTGGCGCAACATGATGTGGGCTAAAGAAGTCATGTTCACCTTCTGCTGGTGCACCCATGAGGCCTGCGGTCTGCGGAGTCGCATCGACCGTCATACGAGTACGTGCAAGTGGAGCAATCGCATTTGCGGTAACGCCATACTTCTGCATTTCGCCGTCAACGATAATGGCCAGAGTTGCGACTGCAGCTTTGGCAGGACCATAGTTGGGCTGGCCTGGGCTCCCGAGTAAGCCAGCATCAGAAGAAGTATTGATAACGCGACCATTGAGGATGTTGCCGGCTTTGTGTTGCTCGCGCCAGTATTCGCAAGCGTGGCGGGTGCAATTGAATGTTCCCTTGAAGTGCACGCCGACAACGGAATCAAACTCTTCCTCGCTCATGTTGAAGACCATACGGTCACGCAGAATACCCGCGTTGTTGACGAGGATATTGAGTTTGCCAAAGGTGTCGATGGCGCATTGCACGATGCGCTTGGCGCCTTTGAAATCGGTCACGCTTTCGTAATTGGCGACCGCTTGTCCGCCTGCCGCTTTAATTTCCTCAGCCACCTGCTGTGCTGGGCGATTGTCAGTACCAGTGCCATCAAAACTACCACCTGGATCGTTGACGACAACTTTTGCTCCATGTTTGGCTAACAATAGCGCTTCTTCGCGACCAATACCGCGCCCCGCGCCGGTCACGATTGCAACTTTTCCGTCTAGTAATGCCATGACGTTCTCCTTCTCTTGGCGAGTTACAACAGGTGGGAAATTTGAGCCATTTCCATCTGCCTGAGCCGTGAATTTTTGTCAAGGAGAGCAGAAATAAGCAATCGCACAATAAAAAAAGGGACAGGAAACATCCTGTCCCTTCTCTTCTACTGATCAGTACTTGAGAATCGCTTAGACGTCGAAATACAGCGCGAACTCATATGGATGTGGACGGAGACGCAACGGATCAACTTCCTTGGTGCGTTTCCATTCAATCCAGGTCTCGATCACGTCTGGCGTAAAGACATCACCCTTCAACAAGAAGGCATGATCTCGCTCTAAGGCTTGCAATGCGCCTTCGAGTGAGCCAGGGACTGATGGCACGTCTTTGAGTTCTTCTGGCGTGAGAGCGTAAATGTCTTTGTCGAGCGGATTGCCTGGGCTCAGTTTGCGCTGAATGCCATCAAGCCCAGCCATCAACATGGCTGAGAAAGCCAGGTAGCCATTGGCAGATGGATCGGGGAAACGGACCTCAATGCGCTTCGCCTTCGGACTGGGGGAATACATGGGGATACGGACTGCTGCAGAGCGGTTACGTGACGAATACGCGAGGTTTACTGGTGCTTCGAACCCTGGGACTAAACGACGATAAGAATTGTTCGTGGGCGCAACGAGTGCGCACAGTGCCGGAGCGTGGGCAAGAATTCCTGCGATGTAATGCATCGCCAGTTCGCTCATCCCACCGTAACCGTCACCCGCAAACAGGGGCTTCTCACCTTTCCAAATCGATTGATGGCAGTGCATGCCAGAGCCGTTATCACCGAAGATCGGCTTGGGCATGAAGGTCGCGGTCATGCCGTGTTTCCGCGCGACGTTCCTGACCACGTATTTGTACCACTGCAACATGTCGGCCATTTTCACAAGCGGAGCGAAACGCATGTCGATTTCAGCTTGACCGGCAGTTGCGACTTCATGGTGTTGGCGTTCGACGCGGATACCGACACGCTCCATGTACTGTACCATCTCGGTGCGAATGTCTTGTTGTGTATCAAGAGGAGCAACCGGGAAGTAGCCTTCTTTATAGCGAATCTTCGAGCCGAGGTTCGGTCCTTCGTTTCTGCCGGAGTTCCACACCGCTTCATTGGAATCGATGTGATAATACGCTTCATGCTGGTTCTGGTCGAAACGAACATCATTGAAGATAAAAAATTCCGGCTCGGGACCAAAGTAGGCGACATCCCCAATGCCAGTAGATTTGAGGTAGGCTTCAGCTTTGCGAGCGATATTGCGCGGGTCGCGTGAATACTCTTCTTTCGTGATTGGGTCGACGATGTTACAGACCAAGCTCAACGTCGGCACGGCGCAGAATGGGTCGATCACTGCCGTCGTGGCATCAGGAATGACCAACATGTCCGAGGCATTGATCGGCTGCCAGCCGCGAATTGACGAGCCGTCGAAGCCGAGCCCTTCATCGAAGAGCGCTTCTTCGAACTCACTCATTGGAATAGTAAAGTGTTGCCAGGTGCCGAGCAGATCCATGAACTTAAAGTCAACGGCCTCGGCTTGTTGCTCGCGTGCCAAACGCACGGCGTCTTTGGGTGTCATTGCCTACGCTCCTCCTTGGTTAAAATACAAAACGTTACACTGCGTCATCACCCCGTTCGCCGGTGCGAATTCGTACCACCTCTTCCACTGGGGTGACAAAAATTTTGCCATCACCGATCCGACCGGTCCGGGCCGCCTTTTCGATCGTCTCGACGACTTTGGCGACCATGTCTTCCTGGACAATAATTTCAAGTTTGACCTTGGGCAGGAAATCAACCACGTACTCTGCCCCACGATAGAGTTCGGTGTGACCTTTCTGTCGGCCGAAGCCTTTTACTTCACTCACTGTCAGGCCGCGAACACCCACAGCATTGAGGTTCTCTTTCACTTCGTCCAGCTTAAAGGGCTTTATGATCGCTTCAATTTTTTTCATAACGCCTTTCATACGAGACGACCTCCTGAGAGGCCTCTCTAGAGCAAAATAATGGTCTTGTAAAGCGAACTAATCGAGTTCGGTTATTCTCCGTCTTCCCTAGAAGAGAGCAAAACAAGTGCCAGCAACCTCTTTCTATGACAAGAGAAATTTCTGCGCAACTCCAGGCTTTCTCTGTCGGCTCTTGCCTAGTTCTCAAGCAGCGCTGCATTTTTAGGCAGCAGGTGGTGGTGACTTAGCAAAACTAAACTTTGCTTCTTGACCTCGCAGGAGGCGAATAATGTTTTCCTTGTGTCGGATGATCACGAGCGCGGACATCATCATCCCTGCCCAGATATAGCTTGCCGGATAGGCGAACCACATCAAGAGCAGAGGGAGGAGCGCAGTCGCAACGATCGAGGCAAGAGAGACAATACGGCTTACTGCAATGGTTACAATAAAAGCGACCAAGGCAATGAAGATTGCTTGTGGTGCCATGCCGAGGAAAACGCCAAGACCGGTCGCGACTCCTTTGCCACCAGAGAATTGTAAGAAGGGAGAAAAGATATGTCCTAAAAGCGCAGCCACCGCCGCACAGGCAACCGTGACTTCCCCCAGGCCAAGCATGCGTACGAGGACGACAGGGATAAGGCCTTTGAGGGCATCGCCGAGGAGGGTGAGAAGCCCGACTTTCTTTCCCGCCGTACGGGCGACGTTGGTGGCCCCGACGTTGCCGCTGCCGGTATTGCGAATATCGATGCCGAGGCGACGGGTTAGTAGCACACCGGTAGGAATTGAACCACACAGGTATGCTGCGATCGAGACGACAATGAGGCGCAACATAAAAAATACCCTTCAAGTCAGCGAAGGGAGAAGCAGAACTGACTGTGAGCAATAGAGGAGAGAGAGAAAATGGTCGGGGTGACTGGATTCGAACCAGCGACCCCACGGTCCCGAACCGTGTGCTCTACCAGGCTGAGCCACACCCCGACATCTTAAGGCATATAATGAATTATGGATGATGAACGGTAAATGAAGAGAAGAAGGTATTGAATTCCCCATTTCTGATTCAGCATTCCGCGTTCATCGATGATCTTTCATAGCGTTCTCTGAGCAAAAGGGTCAAGCCCCATGAGAAAAACGAATCGGCGCAACGGAGATCTAGAGAGGTGCCTCGGTGGGGCACCTCTCTAGGTGCGATTGTGTGATTACGATGGTGACGGCGATGCTCCTGGTTGGTTGGTTGAGCCACTTGCGGGCTCGTCTGGTTGCGCTGCCGGGGGATCCGTCGTCGCGGGAGCGTTCGGAGCCTCGGCTGTAGGAGAGGAGCGTAACGCGTCAAAGCGATGCTCAAGCGCCATGAACCTGGCTGTCGTCTTTTCCATTGCCTCTGCGGCGGCTTCCAATTTTTTGGTGAGTTGCTCGATCTGGGCATTGCCCTGTTTTACTTGTTCTTCAAGATGATGCACCTGCGGACTGGTCATGAGCTGGACATTCCCAGTTCCTGAAGAGAGATATTGTATGGTGCCACCAACACCGATCATGAAGCCGATGAGCAAGCCGATGAAAATTCGTACCACAGCATCCTCATTTTCTCTGCCCCGAGTATTTACGGAGTTTCCTGGAGGGGGCAAGATAACACTTCTCCAGTGCGAAGAAAGCCTGTTTCAAGCAAAGACGTCAAGGGCATTTGTTGCTCGCCGCTGCGGGTAGACACAATGATACGCTGACAGCCACGTTTATGGGCACGGCCTTTCGCAAAAGCTATCAGGGCAGTATAGATGTCGCCTGATGCCGACGGCGAAACGGCCAAATCAAGGATCGCCAACCACCCCAGGCAGGTCAGTGTCCGTATGTAGGATACGAGGACCATTCCCTGCAGCGCTTCCTGGTGTTCCGCGACATAGAAGTCATGGGCTGGGTCACTCACTAAGCGACGCCAATGTTGTGTCTGCTTCTTGTCAAGGTCGTGACTGGTGAAGAAAGGGAGAAGCGGCGCCAATGCGGGAAGGTCAGTCCGCTTTCCGCGACGAATGGTGAGCAAACCCTGCGGCATAGTCCGCAGGTTCTAGCATACCGTATGAGAAGTTTCACGTTTCAGGTTCCATGTTTCAGGTCCACAGTTCAAGTCTCCATTTTGGGGCGAGAGGTTTGGGGTTTGTAGGGAGGGGACCCTTAGCCCTTTTAGGGGTAGGCTTTTACGCTGAGAAAAGACGAGACGTCATGCCCGCGAATGCGGGAATCCAGGGAGAATACGCAATCGTTCAGGGGTGAAGCTCCTGGATGCCCGCTCCCCTAATGACCGGGGACAAGCTGCGCGGGCATGACGAACACGCGGATTCTGACGAGGGGAAATCCGCGCCAATTGTGGCTTGGATAAAAAACCTACCCGTATGAGGACCCCTAGCCCCAGTCCCTTTTTTTCCTCCCCTAGCGTCTTTCTCCTCACTCCTGCATGTTCGTCTTATGTCCGAAAAAATTGTTCCTCTCACAATCGACCGCCTCTCGTATGGACCTGCTGGTGTTGGCCGGAGTGACGGTAAAGTTGTGTTCGTCCCTGGCACTGTGCCGGGCGATGAAGTCGATGTCGTCATTGATGAAGAGAAAAAGAATTATGCGCGCGGCCATGTCGCGGCACTCACTGTTCCTTCTCCATATCGACGAACGCCACCGTGTCCGTATGTGACTCAATGCGGCGGTTGTCCCTGGCAACATATTACCTACGCAGAGCAACTACGAGCGAAAGAGGCGACGGTGCGTGAACAACTCCAACGCATTGGTGGCATCGCTGACCCTCCGGTGCTACCGATCCTCGCTGCACCGAGTGAGTGGCACTATCGCCATCGCATTCGCGTACGCGTCGAGAACAACACCCGGCTCGGTTTCTCGCCACCGCAGTCACATGCTGTTGTCGAAATCGAGTCCTGTCTGATCGCCGGAGAAACAAGCGATCTTCAACTCAAGGCGGCACGAGCGTGGGTGACAAGATTGCGGACCCCATTGCACCATGTCGAGATTATTGAGCACGGCCAAGCAAAAGGTGAAGTCTCTTGTGTATTGATTGGTGAAGCCGACGGACTGTTTCAACACGCTGACGATGCTACTGGTACACAGTTTCTGCGCACGCATCCGGTAGTGTCGGGCCTCATGCTTTCCGGCCAGGGTTGGCGACGAACGTGGGGTGATCCGTCTGCGACGTATGATCTTGGGGTGGACAGCCTCTCGCTGACTGTGAACCGTGGAACGTTCACGCAGGTGAATCCTCGTGGGAATCAGACGCTGATTGCCACGCTTCTTCAGCTTGGTCACTTTTGTAAGGAACAACGAGTGATAGAGCTGTATTGTGGGGCAGGGAATTTGAGTTTGCCGATTGCTCACCGTGTCGCCTCACTCATCGGTATCGAGTCGGCATTCGACGCAGTAGCTGATGCGCGGACGAACGCTACGCGGGTTGGCGTCACCAATGCGCAGTTTGTCCATGCTGCGGCCCACGCCGGTGTTCAGCAGTTATTGCAGAAAAACACTTCCTGTGATGTCATTGTTCTCGATCCACCACGTACAGGCGCGGCAGAAGTGATCACCGTGCTGCCGCGTTTTGCTGCACGAACAATTTGCTATGTGTCTTGTGATCCCACCACGCTTGCCCGTGATATTCGTCAGTTGCAGCAACGTGGGTATCGTTTGCACGTTGCACAACCCATCGACCTTTTCCCGCAAACGTACCATGTAGAAACGATTGCAGTCTGTGTCTTGACTTGATGCACCTCACCTCCTATCTTTCGTAGCGTGTTAAACAAAAATTGCTTGCAAGGCTAGTCGCTGCTGGAGATGCATGATGTCTATGTCACCACAAGAGAAGCCGAAACGGCCGAAGGTCACGCTCATCCCGGCGAAAGGTGTATCTCAAACGATCAACTACCTCTTGGAAGATCGCAACGAGATTGAATGGTTGGTCGCGATCGGACGTAACAAGAAAGGGGAAATTTTCTTCTACGATACAGGCGGTGACATCATTGAGGATGTTGGGACTCTCGAATATCTCAAACAGCGACTACTGCGGGCGCATTTCGGCGATGAATGGGACTGGCCGTAAGCGTGAAGTAGAAGACGTGGTGCGACACTGCCGTACTAATCTTCTTCATCTAACGGACGGTGGGCGACGACCTGATCGTTGGTGATTGAAAGCGGAACACGTGCCAAGAATTTGCCGCACGGTGGACCAAAGACACACTCTCCGCTTTCGGGTTCAAAGGCAGCCCCATGTGTTGCGCAGAGAATGTAACGTCCGTCTTCGGTGAGAAATTGATTCTCCACCCAATCCATAGCCATTGGCACATGGCGACAACGATTCACATAGGCAAACAGCTGGCCCTCATAATTGACAGCAAAACACTCCGTCTCTCGGCCATCGACGAGTAGGATAAACTTCTTTGTCTTCCCGGGAGTGATTTCTCCGACGCGTGCAATAACAGTTTCAGTATCGGCCACGAAAGCCTCCACAACCAAGATTCTGATTTTGTAGCATACGAATGAACGACGAAGCTAGCTATCGAACGTCCAGCGTCCAGCGTCCAGCGTCCAGCGTCAAAAAAAATTCCTATCCTAGTTTTAGACCCTGGATCCTGGGCCTTGGATTCTGGACAGCTCTTCAGGCATTGTTGCTGAGCCTGTGTATTTTGGGATACAGCCCTTTGATTGCTCTGGCAGAAGAGGGCGTTCCTGTGCCGCCCCTTGAAGAAGGCGCACTATTTATCTTTCATCCCATCGCCGTACATTTTGCGATTGCACTTACGGTCTTCGGGAGTGCACTCGACTGCGTTGGTAGCGTACAAAAACAACGCGAATGGCAACAAGCCGGGAAAGTATGTTTTCTTGCTGGGGTGATTGCGCTTGGCCTTGCCGCACTGACGGGGTGGATTGAACACGAGTTGCCACGACCACCCAGTGCATTTGACTCGCACGCGCAACCGCTGTTGTTCTATCACGAGTATGGCGGGTATGCGTTAGTCGGCTTCTTTTTAGTCTTGGCGATCTTCCGTGCCGGGATTCACGAACAGTTACCGCTCTTCTTTATGCTGCTGTCCGGTGCGGGGCTCATTGGCCTTTTGATCCAAGGATACCTTGGGGGAGAGTTGGTGTACCGCTATGGAACTGGAGTGCGTGCGGTGCAAGTCCTTAGTGCCCAAGAGTTAGAAAGCGGACAAAAAAAAGCCCCGGAGCAATCCTCCGAGGCTGAGGACAAGTAAAGAGCTATCGAGTCAGTCACGACCGTTCGCGTCTGTCATTCTGAGCCCTTCGACTCCGCTCAGGATAAACTCCGCGAAGAATCTCTCTGCGAGCCCCTTCGTTGCCCTCAGGGTGACACGCCGAGTGGATTTCTCTTCCGTGGCGATTTAACTCGCGGTTTCTTCTGCCTTGAATCCAACTTTGGTATGGGTACCATCGCAGAATGGTCTGTTGGCCGATTGTCCACAGCGACACAGGTAGATCGGATCTGCCTGCCCTGTGTATTGGTTCTTTTTCTGGTCGGTCACGACTGCTCCACCGCTCACTTCATACGGTCCGTTCTTTAACACACGAATTGTGACATCTGCCATAGTCTTCCTCCTCCTTTGCAGGAAAATAATTGATCGTAGGACGGCCTTGCAGGCCCGGAGTATGACACAGCGCGTCGTGTGGTGCAATGTTTCTTCGTCGCTAAATGACTTTCTCGTGTCTGAACTGGGTGATTTCTTCTGTGCTGTATCCGAGTGATTGCAGAATCGCGTCCGCATGTTCCCCCAGCGCAGCAGAAGGAACTAAGTCTGTCGCTGGCGTATCAGAAAACTTCAACGGCTTCCCGACCATTTGTACGCGTCCAGCTCTGGGGTGGATGTTCTCAACTAAAAGATTACGGGCGAGAACTTGCGGGTCTTGGAAAACCTTGTCGTAGTTGTTGACCGGTCCGCAGGGAATGCCGACTTTTTGCAATTGCGCCAACCAATAGCTACTCTCTTGCTGTGATGTGGCAGACTCGATCTGTTCGATGAGCAGCGGCAGGTTCTTGCGACGCAAGGTGTTATCCGCAAGTTGTGGATGTGTTTCCATCTCCGGTTTGCCGAGGAGCTGACACAACGTCTTCCAGGTGCGTGGAGCTGAATCTGCTGCGATGGTGATATAGCTATCCTTGGTTTTGAACGCTCCATGCGGCGCAATACGGCGATGGGCAGAGGCTAACTGCTGCGGCAGCTCACCACTGGCGAGGTAATCACTGCCATCAATAAGTCCTAAAGCAACGGAAGTATCTAATAGTGAAGCATCAATGTGTTGCCCTTTGCCAGTTTTCTCTCGTGCGACGTACGCCGCTAACACACCCAGGGCACCAAACATGCCAGTGCCGAGGTCAATAATCGGTACGCCCGATTTCACTGGCGGTCCACCTGGTACGCCGGTGACCATCATGATGCCGCCCATACCTTGGGCGACGGTGTCGTAGCCGCCTTGGTCTGCCATTGGGCCAGTCTGGCCAAAGCCAGAAATCGAGCAGTAGATTAGACGCGGGTTGATTTGTGACAACGTGTGATAGTCGAGCCCAACACTCTTCATGACAGTTGGACGGAAGTTTTCGACTAACACATCGGCCCATTTGGCCATGCGTTTGCAGATGTCCTGACCACGTGGGTCTTTAAGATTTACCGTTATGCTTTTCTTATTGCGATTACTGGCCATAAAGGCCGCGCTCTCGCCATTGATGAACGGTGGCCCCATGCGCCGCACTTCATCGCCACCTTCAACCCGTTCAATCTTAATGACTTCAGCACCCATATCGGCGAGCAACAGCGTGCAATGCGGTCCTGCCAGTGCACGGGTAAAGTCCATGACACGTAGTCCTGTGAGTGGCCCTGACATAGTTCCCTCCGTCTTTCGCTACTGCTGACGTTTCATGCTTTTCATAAGCTTCTACGTACAGCCATCTGAATGGGAGAGCGTGTGAATCGGGGAATCGGTGAGAAAAAAAATCTCCGGTTCTCCCATTCTCCGGTTCTCCCATTCACTCCCGATCAGTCCGCTTCATCCGGTGATTCACCTTCTGGTGCCGGTGGTAATGGTTCACGTGGCATGGCGAAAGGCTCTAGCGACATCGATGTTTGACCAGTGGTGATAAGCTCACAAATAAGTTTTCCAGTAATTGGCGCCGCTACGATGCCGTTGCGATGATGACCTGTCGCGAGGATGAGATTGTCGATGCCAGGTGCGCGACACAAGATTGGCCGGCGCGTAGGGGAGTACGGACGTAGGCCAGCCCAGAAGCGCAGCAGTGGTGCTTTGCTAATTCCTGGCACCAGGTCTTCCGCGCGATCAATCAGTTTGCGAATCGTTTCAAGCGTGACATCCTTATTATGCCCGACGAACTCCACTGTTGAGCCGATTACCACTTCACCATTCTTGCGAGGCACAAGATAATGGTCATCCCAGGAAATAACATGCTTCACGTGTGGCGCGTGGACTGCCAACATCTGACCTTTGGCGGGTGCAATAGGGATAGTCAAACCAAAGACCTCGCCAACCTGTCGCGACCACGAACCTGCCGCGATGACGACAGTCCTCGTTTCGACCCAATCATCGCCAATACGCACGGCAGAGACTTTTCCACTAGTTGTTTTTGCTTCATTGACCGTAACACCTGTACGGACATCAACGCCGCGTTTCGCGGCTGCCTTGGCCCATGCCTCGGCGAGTTTACCGTTATGAAGGTGATGATCGCCAGAGAAATGTACCGCACCGCGCAGGTTTGTGGTTAAGGTCGGCTCAAGGCGTCGGACCTCGTCTGCTGAAAGCCATGTCGCTGAGTACTCTTGCTCGCGGCGTAATTCATAGAGCTGACGATACTTCTTTTCATCTGCGTCATTACGAACGAGACCAACGACACCGACCGTTTGATATTCAATATCGATACCAGTGAGCTCTTCTAGCTCGCGCACCAGTGCGGGATATAAATCTTGTCCCGCACGTTTGAGTTGATACATTGGCCCACGTTTCGAGCGACCGCTAGCGACAGCGAGGATTCCTGCTGCTGCAGCCGATGCTTCCTGGCCTGGTTGACTCTTATCGACGAGGATCACTTGTTGTTTCTGTTTGATGAGTTCATACGCGATGGCCGAGCCGACGACTCCACCACCGATCACCACGACGTCAGTTGTTGTTGTCATGGGGCGGTACTATAGCGAGAGGACCAGGCTGTAGGCTATAGGCTGTAGGGAGGAATTGAAGGAGAAGAAACCGTATGGCGACGAAAAAGCAATCCCAGAATACGCAAATTTACCAACTCAAGATCAGCTTGGCCGAGTCAGCACCGCCCATCTGGCGCCGAGTACAAGTGCCAAGTGTGATGCTCTTAGGCGACTTACATGCGCTCATTCAAATAGCGATGGGGTGGCAAAATTCTCACATGCACCAGTTTAGGGTCGGAAAAACCTGTTATGGTCCTTTGTATCCCGACGATTTTGATGGCGTTACTGAGACAAAGGACGAAGACAAGGTCACTGTTGAAGAGGTGTTACCCAAAGTCAAAGCTAAACTTGGCTATGAATATGACTTTGGCGACGGTTGGGAGCACGAGATTGTTGTAGAAAAAATCCTCTCACCAGAACAAGGAGTGAAGTACCCTCTCTGTCTCGATGGTAAACGTGCTTGTCCGCCAGAAGACTGCGGCGGAATCTGGGGCTATGCCAATATGCTTGAGGTAATCAAAGACCCAGAGCACCCAGAGTATGAAGAAATGGAGGAATGGCTTGGCGAGGAATTTGATCCTGACGCGTTTAGTGTGGAGGCAGTAAATAAAATGTTACGGAAGGTGCGGTGAGTTGTCAGAATCTACAGGGGCTGGCACTCAATGGTTGACCGTTTTCCTGTGCAACTCTATGCTCATCTCGGCTCATATTGGAGGAGATCCGCTAATGTCAACTCAGCGGTGGAGTTGGCGGCGTAGCTGAGTCAAGTGTTGTTGAGACGCAGATTCGGTTCAGTCGTGAAACCGGAAGCAAAGTTCTCTTCCGTGGTCAGTATGCCGCTTTCTCGCGGGTAGAATCACTCGATATGTGTGTGCTTGGTCGCGACGTAACAGATTTGCTGGCTGTCATCGTTGTTCGTCCTCAAGAAGTTGTTTGCCTGCTCGGGCAACGGCATCGGTACACAATTGAGCAGAGCTGACATACTCCATTCCTACCACTCACTCTTGCGTTGCGACCCACCAGGTCCGCTATAAGCTATCGTATAGCCAGGTTCTCGTTGGAACAGATCCTTAGGAATCGTCGCCAGCGCCTGTTTCCAAGCGGCAACCAGCCGATCTTCTGCCGCATAGTCGAACGGATCATGCAGCATACGCTCGCTTCTTCCCCCATGCTCTAATGGATGCTGGCTCAACCACACCGCGGCCTGCTTAATGCCGTCGATCGGGGAGACGATATCGTGATAGCCAAGTTCTGCTTTGATCTTGCTTAGATCGAAGACGCGATGCGTCGTCCACGGTTGTGAGATCAACGGTCTCGCGCTCACAGCCAGTTCGTATGGCATCGAGATAATTTCCCACTCATGATTGAGCGCTTGCGCGCACAATTGCACAATTTGTTTGAGTGTGAGGACGTGCTCGTCACCGCAGTTGTACACTTGTCCTAACGCGACATTCGGTTTATCCACTGCCAGCAGCAGGGCGTGTGCCATGTTCGCCGCCGCGCCGCTGTGATTCAGCGATAAGCCATCGTCTGGCAAGATGATGAACGGACGTTTGTCCAAGATGCGTCGCACGATGAGCCACTCACGCGGTGTGATTTGATACGGTCCGTAGATTTGCGGATAGCGAAAATGCGTTGCGGTAGGATGATGTTGAAAGACCACTTCTTCGGTGCGGTACACACGATAGCCCTTACCATATTCTGCTTCAGTTAATGCTTTGGGCGCAGCCTCAGCGGTAGAGACAGGCAGTCCTGGCGGATCGAACATGTTGGCATTCATATATCCTCGGTACGCCGGCCCGCCACCGACAGAAAGGAAGCGTTCTGTGCGACCAACCATAATTTCTGCCACGCGACGCAAGCGACCATACATCGCGATCGTTAAGTTATAATGATTGTTGCCCAGTGCCTCGATCAACGCACCGTCATCGAAGGGATTGGTATGAATGTGATTCACCGTCGCAGGAATTTCATCGACCTCGTGCTGGCCAGTATGCAAAATCGATACACTGAAGCCACGCTTGATCAAGCCATTGACGATGAAATGTCCGGTCGGTCCAGTGCCGCCAATAACCAAGGCTTGTTTCATTGTTGCTCTCAATCTCAGGGGTGAAATAGGAATTTTTCTTAGGCCGTTGTGATCATGGCATAAACGGGTGGTTTTGTCGGGTAGCCTGGATGAAACGGAGCTGTTCCCCGGATTTCGCTGCATTTCATCCAAGCTACGTCGTTGCCTCTCTTGCTCTTGCCCCCAACGCATTGGCTGTGAGATAGTGCCGCCATCTACACTTTTTGGAGGAGCTATGCCACCTATGAACACTGCACGTTTCTCTTGTGTCGCTTGCGCTTTACTGGTGGCGGCACTGCTCTGTGGCAACCCGATACTCGTCGTTTTTGCGGCTGACCTCACTGCAAGTAGTAATTTCCCCACCGTCTTTTTTGACGACATCGACACCGGTACCAATCCGGATTGGCGAATCACTGCTGACACCGTGAACTTTCGTATCTTTGATGGCCAGACGAGCCGGACGCCTTTCCGTATTGCTCCTGGTGCATCAGAGGGCGCTGTCTATGTCGGTGACTCCGGTAATATCGGATTGGGAACTCTAGAGCCGATGTCTAAGCTTCATCTCACGAATGGCGACACTCCCACCGTACGTTTGGAACAGAACAACAGCATCGGTAACACGCCGTATACGTGGGAGGTTGGGGGGAATGAGTTTAATTTCTTTGTTAACGATGTCACTGGTGGTGGTGATCGTCCTTTCCTCATCATTCCCGGTGCGCCAGAGAGTAGTCTCCATATCGCTGGAAACGGCAACGTCGGTCTTCAGACTCCCAACCCTCAAGGCAACCTGCATATCTTTGGCGCGGCAAACCAGGATGTTTTCAATGGCATTGGCCCCGATCTTGGAACCAATGGGACTGCAATGAATTTCGGCTATTCGGGAAGCAGCTTTGGCGTAGGGTCGGGATTCTTCAATGTCCGACCCGCGCCCGGTTCAGTAGCGCCTAAGGCATGGGCAAGAATTAAGTTACCGATTAAGAGCGAGGAAGAAGCGTATAGTTCCAATCGCCATGAAACTTACCGGGTTTGATATTGAGCGCTTGAAACTCATCGTCGGAGACCTGTAGGCCTTTG
>VGTJ01000110.1 GCA_016874775.1 Deltaproteobacteria bacterium | reverse complement strand
GCGCTTGGAGGTGGTGCGCCGTTCGGCAGACGCCAAAGGCTTTACCGTGTTGCCCCGCCGCTGGGTGGTGGAGCGGTCCTTCGGTTGGCTGGGGCGCTAGCGGCGCTTGTGTCGGGACTTCGAACATACCACCGTTTCCAGTGACGCTATGGTGTACTTGGCCAGTATCCGGCGCACGCTGCGGATGGTGACGACGGAAAATACGAATTAAAAAACACTTTCTTAGGCAGATCGAGCGCTTCGAGGAGCGTTTTGAAACGCAGGTCGAAATCATCAGGGTTGCAGAAGTCGATGGACTTCAAGGGAAAAATGAGGTCGGGAATTTCGCAGGTTTCAAAGAGAAGGGGAACGAGTCGTCGTTCTTTGTTCTCAGGATCACGACTCAAGATGGTTGCGAACTCCGCGCGAGGCCAAGTTTTCGCGAAGTACGTCGGAGTCATGATGATCGCGACTTTTCGACTCTCTTGTAGCGCTTCCATGACCCCCAGCGGGATGTTCGCTCCCGGTGGCATGGTCTCTTCAGCAAAGAAAACCTTGCAGAGCTGATTCCGTAGCCGTTCGTAGAGCTGTCGTGCGAGTGCTTTATTCGCCTCGGTGTAGCTGAGGAACACGTCGTAAGTAAAATCTCGCTCGGCCATCCTTTCCCCTTTGCACAGATATACTGTGGGTGAGGTTGGTGGTGCAAGGGTTGAGGGAGAATTGTTTGTCTGTTTGTGCCACCAAGCTCAAACTAATACTTCCACAACGGTCACTGGTTTCTCTTTGCCTTTGACAGACATGGTTGCGGTGCGTCCGAGTTTGACTTCGGGGCCGAGACGTGAGGCGGTGGTCTCGGAAATCACAATAGTCGCTTGTAACTCTTTGGTCAGGCCTTCGATGCGGCTGGCGAGATTCACGGGGTCACCAACGACGGCGTATTCGACGCGTTTGTCTGGTCCAATCAGTCCTGCAACTACCTCACCGGTGTGAATTCCCACACCGATACGTAAATCAGGAAATCCTTGTTGATGTAATCGCTCATTCAGTGATGCGAGTCGGTGAGCCATGCCGAGTGCCGCGCGCACAGCGCGGGCTGCGCTGTCAGGATATACATTCGGTGCGCCAAACAGTGCCATGACGCCGTCACCGGTAAATTGCTTGACCACTCCTCCTTCGGCTTCAACTGCGGCAACCATCTCAGTGAAAAACTGATTGAGCATGCAAACCAGGACTGCCGGGTCAGTGCGCTCACTAATGGTGGTGAAGCCACGAATATCTTGAAACAGAATACTGACCTCGCGTCGTTCGCCAGCAAGGGGAACATGGCCGTTGAGCACGGCATTGGCCACATCTTGTGGACAAAACGACCAAACGTGTCCTTGAGTTGTTCTCGTTCTTCGAGTCCGCTGACCATTTCATTGAATGAAGAGCCAAGAAAGCCGATCTCGTCTTGCCGTTTGACGGCAATGCGTTGGCTGAAGTTTCCCCGCAGGACATGTTGCATGCTTTGGACGAGGGTTTGTATCGGCGCAGTGATGCCAGCCGTCAATCGACTGCCAAGAAGCAACGCGCCTAACAGTGCTGCAAAGCCGATACCGACGATATTCCAACGCAAAGCCGACAGCGGGGCCAGCGCAGCGTCGTAGGAGCGTTGTACGAGTGCATAGAGCGGAGCCGAAAGTTGCGCTTGAATCGGCACGAGCAGTGAAAGAAACCGTTCTCCGTTCAGCGTGAGTAAGAAGGTTTGGTCGGGTGGATGTTGAAAAATCGCTTGCATGGGCAGCTGGTTCGATGTCAGGAGTTCTCTCTCGGTTGACAGCCACGAGGAAGAGAACAAGCGCGCCTGAGTAAGAAATGAGACTTCAGACCCCGTCTCTTCTTTGAGCTGTTGCACGGTGATGTCACCAATACTGGTGCCGAGCAGCAAGAATCCAATCACGCGTGGTGCGAGAATCGGTACGACCATGAACTGAAAAATCTTGTCGTCGATCTCAATGACAAGAACGGTGGGTGCCGCCGCAGTAAATGCTTCTTCAAACGCAGGAAGAATCGCCAGTTCTTTCCCGCCTGCGAATTTGCCGCTGGAGTCAGCGAAGAGCACCCCGGTTTCATCCGTCAGCCACAAGACATCGCCCTTGGTGCGGTCGCGGTAGTTCTGGGCGACGGAAAGCAGGGTTAGGTCATCGCGCGTGGCAAAGGCTTTCTTCAGAGCGAAGTCAGAAGCGAGCAATTCTGCTTTCTCAAGCATGTGCTCGGCGCGTGCTTTCATGACGCGTCGAAACACTTGATCCGTGACTTGGAGTTCGCGTGTCAGGATTGATTGGACCTGACGACTCACCATCAGTTGGGTGAGCTACAACGTCGGAACTAACAGCAAGAGAATGAGTGCTGAAAAGGCGAGAAAAATCTTTGTTCGTAGTCGACTCCGTGCCCACCATGTCATCGAGATCCTCGTTGTCCACTGGTCGCGGGGCGGACTTGCGCGGGTTTCAGGCTCAAGGTGAAGGTGAGTTCAGGGATGCTACCGCCCACACGTACGTCCTTGGCCGTATCGGCGATTTTCGTGCGACTGCGTTCATGCCATGACACCAAAGAATAGGCGCCGGGTGGGAGGTTCGACAGGACGAAGGCGCCATTAGCATCTGTCGTCGCATAATAGGGAGAGGGGACAACCAAAATAACCGCCGACATCCAATCATGGATGTTGCAGCCGACGTCAACGACTCCTGGTTGATCGAAGGCGACCGCGGGAGCTGTTTCACCTTTATATAATGGCAGATCAAAACTCTTGACGCGCGAGAACGAGTACACGTGATGATGAATCTGGTCGTGATTCGGGAATTGCACCTCGGTCCCGACCGCGATCGGTAAAACATTGGGAACAAACTGCTTATCTATTTGATCGAGTGTGGCTTTGCGTGGAGTCGTAGCCTTTGCCGCTGCTGGTGTCTGCACGAAAACCACGGCTTGGGGGACACTGTTGCCTTGTTCATCCACAACTTTTCCTTTGAGGTCGGCTGCAGCCGCAATACTGACACCATGAGCGACGAGCAAGAGAAAAAAGAGGATAGGCCACACGTGAAGTCTAAAAGGTTGTCTGAGCCGTAAGGGAGGTCTGTCATTGCGAGGAGCCGAAGGCAACGAAGCAATCCCATTGCCTCTCCCTTTGCCATCGAGATTGCTTCGCTGCGCTCGCAATGACGTAATGTCTTTGCTTTTCAGATAGTATTTCACCAGGTGTTCCATATTAGTAACGAAAACGATAACTCAGTTGCCAACCGCCATCAGACGGATCCGAACGCACCGGCATGGCGCGGTGACTGTCGAGAAACATATACTCAAATCCCACGCGATGGGAGAGACCAAACTCGAACAAATAGGCCACAGTGAAAGCCGTGCCACTTTCTCGATAGGACGGCGGGCCATCGGTATCGTCGGTACGAAAATCGTCGTACCGCGCGGTCAAGCGATGTCCTCGATAGTGGACAGAAAGCAACACATAGAACGCGTGGAGAAGAATGTCGCACTTGCTTGCCCGGCTTTGCGCGCTCCCTCCCATGTATTGGGCAAGCAGATCAACGTTCGCCAACGGATGGAGAACCGCGCCGATGGTGCCGAAGCGTGTACTCCAGACCCCAAGCGTATCTTGATCGCCGAGGTTATCGAAATAACCGAGGCTCAATTCTCCACGGTTACGCGTGTCACTGATAGATAGGCGAGTATAGATAGCTGGACGATGATCACGTTCGTCGAACACCGACACCCGATCGCGCTTGGCACGGTGCGGTAGGGGCAGGTCGTTGTTAATACCGCTCTGATAGTCACTCAACACCCATCCACGTGGTGCCAGCAGTCGCGCCATTTGATCTGGACCAAAACCCGCTCCCGTAAGCATGCCGAAGCGTAAGCCAGACTGCGTGGTTTGCCACCATTCCCCCTCCAGGCCAACAAGGTGCACTTCCTCCCACAACCAGGTATTGAGCGCTGACGGAGTCAGGGTGTAGAGCGAGGTCCATGCCGGCCCGACATGCTCAAGTGAGAACGGATTGTGCATAACCCCAGCTTGCAGTCCCCAACCGTTGACTGCAGCTCCCCATTCTTTGCGCAGAATCGCTTCGATCAGTAAGGGACGGTCAACATCGATATCGGTCTCGGCATTGAGTTGAGCACGGGCGCTCATATCCCACGGGAGTGCTGCCCCAAGCTCGACTGAAAGCTGAGACAAGGCGAAACGAGTGGAGCGTTTTCCGTCTACCAGAGACCCGGTCCCGCCATAGCGACTTTTGCCGACGCCGAAGCCTTGATCTGTCCAGCTTGAAGCGCGACCGCCACGAGCGATGCGAACATCGACAAGCCCGCGAATCCATACTGGCCATTTCTCCTCGACATCGTATTGGCCCCAACTGATGGATGGGATAACCCCCAGCAAAAATACGAAAACGTAACAAACGCACCGAGTCATGATACGTTTGATTCCACTTCCCCCTCGACGGTTCCATTCTGCCTGCTTCCCCTCTTTCCCGCCAGTCATTTTTGTCTGGTTGACTTTCCTCAGAGCTAATGATGAATGATGAACGCAGAACGATGAATCGACAGGCCCTATTTTCCTTTGTGATGCTGCATTCTACATTCCGCATTCTACATTTCTGCTAATGTCTTCCCTTCGCCATCTTTGGTTCGACAGCCGTCATCTGCTCGGAAATGCTACAGGTCAGACCTTACTCACAGACCTTGACGCACTGGGAGCGCGCACCCGCGAAATGCTGCTTGCGACAGGTGACCGCTTAGCTGCGCTTTCACTCACACTCGCGCAAACCTATTGCCGTGTTGCACCAGCCGCGTGGCGGATATTCGGCACTAAAGAATTTCCCCGTTGGGTGGCAATCGGCGAACGCCTCGCTGGTGAAGAGCCCTCCTCGCGTGAAGGGGCAACGGCGTATTTCACTATCGATCCTCAGAGTTTGCCTCAGATTGGACTCGACACAGTTGAAGCCTGGTCGGAGATCGGACGAGAGACCTCGAAGGTTTCGCGCCGTTTAGGGACGCAGTATTTCATGAGTTCTGCCCCTTTGCTTGCCACGCTTCCCGCTCCTATTCCCGACCGCCTGCGCGCGTGGGCACGACATGGGTGTGCACTGCTGAAGATGAAAGGATGGAAAGGCGAATTTCTTGCTGTGTCGTATTTTGAAGCTGCCGCGGCGGCACTGCCGATCTTCAATAGTGAAGAAATGGCGGCGTGGGCAACATTGGGAATGCTGGTCCAGGACTCTGGTCCATGGACGTTCTATGCGGCATTACCCAAAGGTTTTGCCGAATGTAGCACGGCAGAGCGCATGTCGTTACTGAAAGCCTGTCAACAGGCTGCCAACACCGCAGCGAAAGCGGCAACAGAAGTGTTTGCGCAGCTTCCGCCAGCTCTCCTCCCCTTCCCTCCTCATGAGCGGACGTTTCTGCTGTCACTGTTGGTGCCTGTGGTTCGCACCGAACCTGGCGCGATCGTGCCACTCTTGCCGTTACTGCCTTCGTTTGTACGCACTGTCCAGATCGATCAACGCCCGTGGTTACAAGAACGTCTGCTGACGCTTGCCCAGCAGTTGCCCATGACTGTCGCTCCACTCATACGAACGCTGCCGCGTGCATATGAAGAAGCTGGAGAAACCGGACTGAGCGAGTGGTTAGCAAAAGGGATGGACGTCGCCAAAGAGAATGTCGCCGCAGGGGTGGCGTATTTCGCGTTAGAATCTCGTACCAGCCTCAGGCAACTACGGCAGGCTTCACAAGGAGTGGAGCTAGAGGAAGTCCAGGAGCTGTTGCGCAAATGCGTGCAAATGCTATCGCGGACCCCGGTCGGTATTCGCAAACAAGACGTATTTGCCTACCCACCGCCGCTTGAGGATTTTCCCTTCTATAACGATGCCCTACCCTTACCTGCTCGTATCGATGTGCTGTCTACCTATGAAGACAACTTTCGTCTGTTTCGCCTTGTTGCACTGCAGCACGCTGGCCGTCGAGAGTTCGGCACCTATGAGTTTTCTCTGACGGATATATGGCCGCAATTACCAAGTGCCGTGCAAAAGGTACTGAGTGCAGACCAAGAGCAGAGTGGTGGGCTCGCTGAATACTTTCGTTGTTTTCCCCATCCTGACATTCTTGAAGCCTTATTTCTGGTCATAGAAACTCAACGAGTCGAGACCCAGATGCGCCGCATGTATCGTGGTCTTCACGACGAATTACACTGGGTGACGGCCCTCGCCCTCCCCTCATTGTTGCCCGATTTGCTGTTGCCGCTAGTGCCACAACTGCGGGCGCAAGGGCAGAACCATCGCTCTGTCTATGAGTCCGCTCGTGCTGCAGCAGAGATTTATGTGCAGTTATTAGCGGCGATTTCTGAAGCTCGTAATGCACGCGATCCTGCGGCATTCAATGCACTGCTGTTCGACAAAATCACTGGCGAGACTTTGATTGATCCTGAGATGGAAGATGACTATCTGTCGTCCGAGGCGCCAGAACTCCCACAGCTCCAATTAGACCCTGAACGTGATGAACGTGAAGGTGGCTCGCCGATGTCGGCTGAAGAACTGAAGAAGTTGATCGAAGCTGGCGTTGATCTACAGATTCGTCAAGGGAAAAGCGACAACATCGCGCCTCAAGGCCTCTACATTAGTGACCTCGATGGCAAGTTACCGAATGACGGAACCCGTGAACAGGTTGAACCTGGTGCGGACATCGTTGTCGCCGGGCAACGGCGACGCGAGCGTGATGCCGCGTTGACGTTTTTTTACGATGAATGGGATTACCAGATTGGTGACTATCGTTCGCGCTGGTGTAAGTTGCGGGAAATTATCCTGGCTGGTGATGCCGGTGAGTATTTTTCTCAGACGCTCAACGACTATGCCGCACTGACGCCAGCAGTGAAACACGAGTTTCAGCGCATTCGCCCAGAGCAGTATCGTGTCGTACGTGGGTTAGAAGATGGTGAGGAGTTTGATTTCAATGCTGTGGTGACGGCGGCAAATGATGTACGAGCGGGAGTAAGCCCGTCCTCGAAACTCTACACCATCCGCCGTCAGACCGAGCGTGATGTGGCGGCACTGTTTCTCCTCGATATGAGTGCTTCGACTGATGAGCCCATCGTCCCGGTGGTCCGCCAGTATACAGAGGAAGAGCAAGACGATTGGCAGGCGATGTGGAAAAAGCGTCCGATGACACCGGAGCCGAAACCACGGCGGATTATCGATGTAACGAAAGAAGCGCTGGTGTTGATGGCAGGAGCGCTCGAAGAGATTGGCGATACCTACGCGATCTACGGCTTTTCTGGTCAAGGGCGAGAGAATGTCGAATTCTACCATGTGAAATCGTTCGTCGAAGCACTCTCGCCCACGGTAAAAGGTCGTATCGGTGCGATCGAGCCCAAGCAATCAACCCGGATGGGGACGGCGCTGCGGCATGCAATCGAGAAGCTCAAAGATGTTGCCTGTCGGGTCAAGTTGCTAGTGTTACTCAGTGATGGTTTCCCACAAGACATGGACTACGGCTCTGATCGACGTTCCATTACCTATGGCATTCGTGACACGATGACAGCGCTACAAGAAGCCGACCGTGCTGGGATTCTCACCTTCTGCTTAACGGTCGACAAGGCTGGTCATGGTTACTTGCGCGAGATGTGTGAACCTGCACGCTATCTGGTGCTCGAAGATGTTGCTTCACTGCCGACAGAGCTACCGAAAGTGTACCAACGCTACATTCGACCGCGTGGGGTGTGAGTTTCAAGTTCGACGTCCAGGGTAAGCCCGGCACAATGGCCTACAACCGCAAAGACACCTTTTACCAGAAGGCGAAGCAAGAAGGGTATCGTTCGCGAGCAGCGTACAAGCTCCTTGAACTGCACCGCGAGTTGCGGATTTTTAGGCATGGAGATCGAGTGATTGATCTTGGCTCATGGCCTGGTGGATGGGTGCAGGTTGCAGCGTCGCTTGTGGGAAACACGGGAAAAGTGATTGGTATTGATCTGGTAGCGCTCGACCCTCTGTCACTTCCGAACGTGACACTCATGCAAGGTGACGCAACCGACCCAAGACAACAAGAACAGCTTCTTGCACTCTTAGGTGGCCAAGGTGATGTCTTGCTATCTGATATGGCTCCAAAGCTCAGTGGTATTCGCGAAACAGATGAAGCGCACGCAACGGAGCTGTGCCGAACGGCTCTGGCTTGTGCTCCACGGCTGGTACGACCAGGGGGAACGTTACTCCTCAAGGTCTTTATGGGGTCGGAGTACAAAGCCTTTTTGGCAGAGCTGCGCGAGGCTTTTACGGCGGTAAAAGTGACACGACCCGAAGCGACACGGAAAGGGTCGGCTGAGACGTATGTCTTGGCTACTGGCCTGAAGACGGTTTCGCTGGGTGTCGATCCTACGGCGGCACTTTGAAGAATGAAAACAACAATCGTGAAATCGTGAAAAGGCATGCCACTGCTGGCGTGCTCAGCCGTGCGTGCGTCAGAACGCACGAGAGACATATCCCGTTCATGCTGCGCCTGTCGAAGCATGAACGGGATTTTGCGTGACGAGCTTACTCTTCCAGACGGAACTTACAGCACCGCAATCTGGGCAGAGACTGAAGGGGTGCTTGTTCCTTCGATAATATAAAACTGCTGTGCCGCTTGACGGCGATTACTCGCTCGCAATTTCGCGAAAATGTGGGTGAGATGGTTCTTCACCGTCTTGGGGCTAATGTGCAGTCGGATACTGATTTGCTAATTGCTCATCCCCTGGGCGAGAAGAGAAAGGACGGTTAACTCCTGGCGGCTCAACTCTTTAAGATTTTGTGCAATCTCGCCCTTGGCCTGAAGGAAGGTGTGGAACACCCGTGGTGGCAGATGTGGGTCAGCCCAAATACCCTCCAGCATTGAGTGCGGTGATCGCAGTGCACAGGTCAGCGACTGGTGCGGTTTTGGAAATATAGCCATGCGCGCCACCGACTGCAGCTTCAATGACGTACTCTTCTTCCGTTTGATTCCCAATGACGAGAATCCGAGTGTCCGGACTCTGGCGGAGGAGTTCCTGGCAGAAGGAAGCAAGTCGCCCCAGTTTTGGCATCTCGCAGTCCAGCAGCAATAAATCAGGACGATGGGAGAGGGTTAATTCCAGGGCGGTTTCTCCGTTGTGGGCAATCCCTACAACATCATACCCGTCGTGCTGATGAGCGAGGGTGTACTGAAGCATGTCGGCAAACATGATGTGGTCGTCGGCAATGAGGATCCGGATAGACATACTACGTAATCTCCTTGAGTCCTATAAGTCAGCAAGAAATGAGCCAGGGAATTTTCCCTATCTTTGTGACAGAAATGGCAAAAGAAACCCGAAGAGCGCAAGAAAAATTGAGAAGATGACACTTCTTATCCTGTAGCAAAGCTGGGCGTATGTCAGTTTTGTCATCAGCACGTGTCAAGAGTAGTGTCAGTTTTGTCAAATCGTTTTGACACGTCGTTGCTGCCGTGCTCGGGAAAACGATGGAAAATAGTCACTCATAGTGATTTTTGACCAAGGGTACTGCTGGTGGGTTCCTTTCAACTGATCTCAACTGAACATGAGAGTACCCTGACCCCATCCTTTCCGTACTCCAGAAAATCGCTATGCCGATATTCAGTATCTCACCTACGTCGACGACGGGTCGTAGTTCTTTCTCATGTTTCCCTAAATTGGATCAAAGAACATTCGTACACGTGACGCTGAGACGTTGCGATTCTGTCATTCTGAGCGGAGCGAAGCATCTCTCTGCGAGACCCTTCGTTGCACTCAGGGTGACAGCTCAGGTGTACCAATCTCTCCTGATTCGATTTAGTTGGCGAGCGTTCCTGCCCCCTGCCGACTTCCTCTGTCGGTCAAATGAAAGTTGCTGTGACAAATTTTTTTGACACATTCTGATAATTGCCCGAAACAGATCAGATTTTTCCCTAGATCGGTATACTGTGTGTAAAAAATTTTTGACACAAATGGGGGTGCCTTTGCCCTCAAGTCGTACAGAAAAAGAGAGAGGCGGATGGAGTCAGAGTATTTAAATACATTAAAATACGGACATATTATTGTTTAGGTGGAATTTACCTTATTTTCTACGTTAATTATATTTTTATTTTTCTATTTATAAGTATTATACCTTATAGCATTTTCCTTCGCCTGTTCTTTCCTGCTTTTGGCATAGTTCATGCCGTTTGTGGCTCGATCGGCGAAACCTTCATTCAACTGACATTGTGGCGTGAGTTACAAACGTACGGCTTGGGTAGTGGCCGTCTGCAATAGAAAGGAGGGAGTTGCGCAGTGGATACTGTTTCCATCAATGGGCTGGCAATGGTGCTATTGAGAGAATCATCCCATCCGCTTGTCTTGCTTGCGAGCCCAAGAGCTGATCTACGCCAACGTTGGAAGGCTGAATTATGCACCGAGTCCTACTCGGTAGACGCAGTTGCTGAACGCCCTGCCCTTGAGCGGTACATTCCTCAACTTTCTCCTTCACTGCTGCTCCTTGATCTGGGTTTGTCAAAACGTGAAGGCGTAAACGAAGTCTTTCGCGTCAAACAACTCAGTCCACAAACGAAGATTATCGTGTTCTCACCGGCTGCGAGTGATGCAGAAGGCATTGCTGCGCTCCGTGCAGGTGCCCGCGGGTATTGCCAAGACGATCTCGACGGAGCGCTTTTACGTCGCGCGATAGAAGTCGTCAGGCGAGGTGAAGTCTGGACGAGCCGTAGCTTGACGACATCGTTGCTGAACGAGTTCCAGTTTGTGTCGCGTCGATTACAGACCATGCTTGTTGATAGCGGACCACGATCGCTTGAGACGCTGACGTACCGTGAATATCAAGTCGGTTCGTTGATTAGTTGCGGAGCGAGTAATCGAGAGATCGCGCAGAAACTGCAAGTGGCGGAGCGCACGGTCAAAGCCCACGTAACCTCTATTTTCCGCAAACTGGGAATCTCTGACCGGGTACGCTTGGCGCTCTTGATGACAGGAAAGTCTGTCGCCTCCCCGTCTCTCTGAACACCCAATGATGTGACGTGAAGAACGAAATCTCGGTGCTTCGACTTCGCCGCTCCACGGCGCGGCTCCGCATAGACGAGCTGTGCTGTTTGTTGTGAACATGGTGAAACAACATCGCAGCATCGCGTGAGGCGCGAGCTTTCTGCCAGCGTGTGTCGCTCCCTCCTATTCCACCAGTCACAACTTAAGGAAAAATCGCTGTGTGTTTAGGTGCTCCGTTGCGAGTATGGGTTCCTTCTCCCTCAGGGAGAAGGTCAGGATGAGGGAGTCAAGAAGCCAAAAGCCCTGAGTTTTCATCCCCTCACCCTAGCCCTCTCCCTGAGGGAGAGGGAATTACTGCACTGCCCACAGCTTAAGTTGTGACTGGTGCCTCCTATTCTCCCTCCTTACTATTATTGGGCTTTTTTCACGAGTGCGCTCTCCGGCACAGTTTTTGTTCTACTCTCTAGTGTCTAGGACTTTTGGGCAAGAAGTATGAGGAGATTGCGTTGTCCGAATGCGAACGGAACAACACAATCCACAGGGAAAGAGCAGCGGTTTTGTGCTGGGGTGGTAAAAAGAGCAGTTTTATCGGGGTTTCTATTCCATCCATTGTCGTGTCAAGTTTGTCACAAAAGGTGCCACTCTTGTCATGTGTGGCAAGACGGAAGGGAGTGGCCGAGTCGGACAGTTTCAGCGAAAAGCTGCCCGCGTGCTTTCGCTGGGTGTGTATCCCATTGGTAACCGTTGACCTCTGATGTTTCTCACGATCTGTAACAATTGGGAGAAAGCGTTTATGGCTCAGCACATCTTCAATGCAGAAACACTTCTCGTCGGGCTGAGTATTTGGGGATTGTGTGTTGCTGTCTACCTGCTACGGATGTACGTTCGTCGTCAGCATCTCTATCAAGCTCGAGTGCACAATCGCGTGGTAAAAATTGGTAATCAATCACGCAAGACTGGAGAAGGGCAAAAATAGGAGTTCTCTCTCAACCGTCCCTCCGGACACAAAACTGTCCTATTTGACACCCTAGACCTCCTACGATACCTTGCCCTGCCTTAACGTGACGGGAATAGTAATCCGTGATCATCCGTCAGCTATCGGCTTTCTGCAAAAACAGAGAGTCGTACCTCGCGGGGATTCTGCCTGGTGGTAACGGTTGGGTACAATTGGCTGTGTTTTTCTGTCTGGCTGATGACTGAGAGCTAGTAACTGAACGCTTACGGAACCGTTGCTTTGCCCTTCCCCCTTACCTTCGCGTAAAGTCTTCGGACCATTGGATGTTCGCTTTCTTCACCTTACAAAAGGACCTTTTTCCATGCACCATGATCGTCGAGTGTATTTTTTCGTGAGCCTTTTCCTATTTTTTGTGTGCGGGACCCCAACAGTTGGGGAATCGCGAACGATGATTGTTGATAATCCACAGCGCATCGCATTTGGTGGGTTTGCGTCGTCCGTAGCTGTTGTCGGTGATATTGATGGAGACCAGGTGGGGGACTATCTAGTTGGTGCGTATAACAATCGCTGGGAGAAAAACGACCGTCAGGGGCGTGCGCTCACGTATAGTGGAAAAACCGGCAAACTCCTCTACATCATCGACGACCCTATACCACAATCGATGGCTGCGTTTGGATTTGCTGTTGCTGGTCCCGGTGATGTGAACAAAGATGGCACGGGAGACCTCCTCATTGGTGCGTTCGGTCAGGATGGCTCTGGGAAAGCTTTTGTCTTTAGTGGTAAGGACGGCAAACTTCTCTGCTCGGTCCAAGCACCACAACGGCAAACAGGAGCTGGTTTTGGTTGGGCCGTAACTGCGCTTGGTGACCTCAATGGCGATAGCACTCCAGACTTTGGGGTCGGTGCGTTTGCGCAAGAGGGGAGTGGCCGGGTGTTTATCTTTAGTGGCCAGGATGGGAAGCTGCTACGTACGTTGATGCCACCAGCTAACAGTCTCACTTTTGGTTGGGCTCTCGCAACTATTGATGATCTCAATAAAGATGGGTTGGCAGATATTCTCGTCGGCGCTCCCTACACCAATAGTGGAAAGAATACCGTGCAAGGCCAGGCCTACGTCTTTAGCGGCAAAGATGGCGTGTTGCTGCATACGTTAGAACATCCGCAACCGATGGCTGGAGCGACTTTTGGGTGGCGTATCGACGCGGCTGGTGATCTGAACAAAGACGGAACTCCTGACATTCTGGTTGGCGCTCCATATCAAGGTGTCGACAACGTTATTGCCCAAGGCGCTGCGTATGCCTTCAACGGGGCAACCGGTCAACCACTCTTTACCCTGGCGAATCCCGTTCCCCGCCCCTATGCCGCTTTTGGCTTTTCCCTCACTAAAAGTGAAGACATGAACCAAGATGGGGTTCCTGAAATTCTCGTTGGCGCGCCATACCAAACGGTTGATGAATTTCACGTGCAAGGCGAGGTCTTTCTCTTCAATGGCCGAGATGGTCGGCACCTCACCACTTTCGACAATCCGTATCCCCATCCAGGATCTTCATTTGGCTACACGATTGTTTCTCCTGGCGATGTGAATGGCGACAAAATTCCTGATTTTGCCATTGGTGCGATGGGCCAGGGCATTATGGACAAACCAGCCGTCGGGCGGCTATACGTGTTCCTCTCAAAACCGTGAGCACAGGGATCCCGTTGGGTTTTTTCCTGCACCTGAGTTGACGCTGCACTTCCAGCAGGCTTAGAATAGCGCCGGTTTCAAGGTCTCACACCATCGTACATTATGAGATGTACAGAAAGAGGCGATCATGGGCACGACAACCCGATCGATACTCACCATTTCTCATCAATATGGCAGTGGGGGAAGCCGGATCGCTCGTGATCTTGGCCAGCGTCTGCAATGGACAGTGTGGGAGAAAGAAATCGTCCGGAAGATCGCAACGCAGTACCAAGTCTCAGAGGAATACATCGAAGCGAAGGACGAACGAGTCGACTCCTTCATTGAGCGTATGGTTGGGCTCTTTGGTATGGGTGGGTTTGAATCAGCCTATGAAGTGCCACCGCCATTGTGGCTGACTGACGCCCAACTGGCACGCATGACCCGAGGGATCATGGAAGAGGTCGCGAAAGATGGACAGGCCGTCATTGTCGGACGAGCTGGCAATTTTGTCCTGGCCGACCATCCACGTTCCCTGCATGTGTTCATTTTCGCGCCACTCCCTGTGAGAATTGAACGTGTCATGGAAGCCGAAGGGCTCGCTCGTGCTGCTGCGGAGCAACGAATCGCTGGGATGGATAAGATACGTGCTGACTATGTACGAACATTCTACCATGCAGATTGGCGTGACCCAGGACGCTATCACTTTGCCATTGACTCAGGCGTGTGGGAGGAAAGTGGGACTGCGGATTTGATCGCCTGGGCGTTAGAACGAGCCCACTAAAATAAGCGAGTGAAGAAGGAAAAGTGAAGAAGGAAAAGTGAAGAATGCAAGGGGAAGACGGTTCTTTGTTTTTCTCTCCTTCTTCCCTCCTGATTCTTGATCCTGACCTCTGAACCCAGGGGCATGGCATCTCTTGTATTGATAAGCGACAATCCTCGTATGCGTCTTTTTCGGAGAATCGCTCAGCGGGAAGTCGCTCTTGTCTTCGCTTTGCTACTCCTTGTTGGCAGTGACTATGGTGCATGGACGCGTGCTATTGCCAACACCCCGCTGACCTTACAAGAAGCGGTGAAGACTGCTCTGGCTCAGCATCCCACTATCCGTGTAGGAGAAGCGACCATCAGTGCTGCGCAACAACGGGTACGTCAACAAGAGGCTGGCTATCTTCCGCGTGGATCGTATACCTATACACTCTCTCGTCAGCAACGACCCGTGACAGCGGCAGTTGGGGGAGTGCAAATTGGTGGTGGACAACAAACCCGGAGCTTCGCGCAAATCTTTAATTTTCACACGACCAACGTCAGCTTGAGTCAGGTGCTCTTTGATTTCGGTCGTACGCTTGATGCCATTCAGTCGGCAGCTGCAACCGTTGAAGCAAGCACTGCTGATCTAGAGACCACTCGCCAAACCGTGACGTTCAATACCAAACAATCGTACTTTGGCTTGCTGTCCTCCCAGCATCTGCAGCGCGTGGCCGAAGAAACCGTCCGACAAAATCAAAAACATCTGGAAGATGCGCAAGCCCGCTTTGAAGTTGGTGTTGCGCCACGGTTTGATGTAACGCAAGCGCAGGTGCAAGTGTCGAACGCGGAACTGAATCTCGTGACCGCTCGCAACAATGTTGCCCTTGGGCATGAAACCCTGCGCACCGCGATGGGGATTACCGATTCTGCGGACTTCGTTCCTATTGATACACTTGATCGTCGGTCGTTGCCAATGAACGAGAGCGAGATTCTTCGTCAGGCCTATGCCAGTCGACCAGAACTCCACAGCCTCTGGGCTCGGCAGAAAGCGACGACAGAACAAGTCTCGGAACTCCAGAAACGCTACTTGCCGTCGCTCACCGGCAACGCGCAATATAACTGGACTGGGCGTGACCATCCGTTACAGGAAGGGTGGGTGATCGGTGTCGTGCTGACTGTACCGTTGTTCGATAGCATTCTGACGAGAGCGCAGATCGGTGAAGCGCAAGCGAATCAACAACGACTTTCGGCTGAAGAAGAAAACTTGCGGCAACAGATCACTCTTGAGGTGCGTCGGAGCCTCCTCGATGTCCGCCGCTCTGAGGAGAGTATTCGTGTGAGTGAACAAACCGAAGTGCAGGCGCGCGAAAACCTTGCACTTGCTGAAGGACGCTACCAGGCAGGTGTGGGGAATATCCTTGAAGTAACGGATGCCCAAACCTCTTTGACCTCTGCGCGAGCGAACACGATTCAAGCGCTCTATAATTACAAGACTGCCGTCGCGCAGTTAGAGAAAGCGGTCGGTCGCGCGCTCGAATAACTTGCAACGATGCGTACCAAACAGCTTTTCTTCGCCTTCCTTCTGACCGCCAGTGGCATTGCTGGATACTGGTGGTGGTCCACGCAGAAAAAAGAACAGCCAGTGACCTATATGACAACTGTGATCGAACGTGGGTCGATTGCCCGCACGGTTGTGGCCACAGGAACAGTCAATCCAGTGACGACGGTGCAAGTTGGTACCTATGTCTCTGGGCCGATCCGCGAGATTTTTGCCGACTTCAACTCCGCGGTGAAAAAGGGCCAACGGGTCGCGCAGATTGACCCACGCCCATTTCTCGTCAAGGTCAAACAAGCCGAAGCCAACTTAACAACCGCACGTGCACAGGTGGAGAAGGATAGGGCGGATCTCACCTTCAAGCAGCGCTCGCTCAAACGTACGCGTGAACTGTTCGAACGCAATTTGATTGCGAAACAAGAGGTCGAAGCTGCGGAACGCGACGTCGAGCAGGCCCAAGCGCAATATGAACTCGATCAAGCGCGGGTCGAACAAACCGCCGCGGCTTTGGAAGAAGCACGGGTCAATCTCGGCTATACCGATATTGTCTCTCCTGTTGACGGTGTCGTGGTCTCACGAAATGTAAACGTTGGG
Source organism: Deltaproteobacteria bacterium (assembly GCA_016874775.1). Taxonomy (NCBI): domain Bacteria; kingdom Pseudomonadati; phylum Myxococcota; class Myxococcia; species Deltaproteobacteria bacterium. The sequence continues at coordinate 5,022 of VGTJ01000110.1, read as the reverse complement.
CAGACGGTGGCTGCCAGTTTTCAGACACCAGTGCTGTTTCAGATCGCACAGGATCTCACCAAAATGCAGGTGAACACTAATGTCAGTGAATCCGATATTGGTGTAGTAGCAGAAGCGCAACACGCGTTTTTTCTCGTTGATGCCTATCCCGAGCGAAAATTTTGGGGAGCGATCATGCAAGTTCGCAATGCCCCACAAATTGTGCAGAACGTGGTTACCTATGACGTTGTGGTTGCAGTCGAGAATGCTGACCTGGCCCTGAAGCCAGGAATGACAGCGAGCCTGTCGATCATTACCGCGCAGCGAGAGGATGTCGTCAAAATTCCTCAAGCCGCTCTGCGCTTTTCTCCGCCGACGCAAAAAAGGGACGGAGAATCGTCACAGGATGGTGCAAACGGTGCACGACCCTCCGGGCAAGGCAAAAGAGAACGAGCACCAAAGGATACTCCACAAGTATGGGTCCAGGCCGCAGAGCAAAAACTCACACCCGTCGCCGTGCAAATAGGCATTAGTGACGAAACGTTCGCCGAGTTGATCGAGGGCAATCTCAAGGCCGGAGATGTGGTCGTGACTGGGGTACAGACTGCTGGGAAAGGTACACCACAAACGACCTTACCAGGGTTTGGTATGCGGTGGCGGAGGTAGTCGAGCCAACACTCATGTCACCGCTCATCCAAGTAGAAAACCTCGCTAAAGTGTACCACCTTGGCGAAGTAGATGTACACGCACTACGAGGAGTAACACTCTCGATTGCCACCGGAGAGTTCATCGCGGTTATGGGTGCGTCAGGCTCGGGCAAGTCGACTTTTATGAACATCCTTGGTTGTCTCGACCGACCAACCGCGGGTCGCTACCTGCTTGAAGGGAAGGATGTCTCGACAGCCAGTCCAGATGAACGCGCGGAAATCCGCCGCAGCAAATTAGGCTTCGTCTTTCAGAACTTCAACCTGCTGTCTCGCACCAGTGCGGTGGAAAACGTTGAGCTGCCGTTGGTCTATAGTGTCGTCTCGCGTAAAGAACAGCGTACCCGTGCATTGCAAGCCTTACATGCAGTCGGTCTCACCGGACGTGAACATCATCTGCCCAGTCAGTTATCTGGTGGGCAACAACAACGTGTTGCCATCGCCCGTGCACTCGTGAATAACCCATCTGTTATCTTGGCGGACGAACCGACGGGAAATCTCGATACAACAACCAGTGAGGAGATCATGACGGTGTTTGCCGACCTCAATCGCCAAGGCATTACGGTCATTCTCGTCACGCACGAACACGATATTGCTGCCTTTACTCGACGACGGATCGTGTTTCGCGACGGATTGATTGTGACGGACGAGAGAGTTGAACCTCGCCTCGAAGTATCGAGCGGAAAGAGGCACTAATCCACATCACTCTGCAGTATGGGCAGTCGATTTTCGTCATTGCCGCGAAGGCGGGGATATCAGGAGAATCAAGCTCCTGCCTGTTATTTCTGCCTTCTCTATTGCAAACCTCACGTTACGTGCCAGGAATCATGCTCTCCAACCGATCCTTCTCAACAATGACGCAGGCACGCTCAGACCTCTATCGGTGGTCGTTGTTTATGCCAGGGCGTGTGGCTTTCGTAGACATGGCCAACATGAAGAACGGTGGCTTCGTCAAAAGCTCTTCCGACGATCTGGAGGGCGATTGGCAACCCGGTTGCCGTACACCCGCACGGGATAGTGAGCGCTGGATGACCGGTGAGATTAAACGGGGAAGAGGCAGCAATCAGCGCTGCCATCGGGCTGAACTCTTTGTTTGCCACAGTCACTGACCGTGACGTGTGTAACGGGGGAGGGATCAGTTGCCCGGGAGTCAAGAGGACATCACAACGAGAGAATACGGCCTGCATCTGACGACGAAGACGGGCGCGGCCTTGGATGGCTTTGACGTAATCGGTTGCGAGCGTCTTCTGACCCTCCTCAAGAAACTTGCGTACCCCAGAGCCATATTCTTGGGCACGGCCTTGCAAGTGGCGTTCATGCCAGACGTTCGCTTCGGCGTTGATAATTGGCTGCGCGAGTTGAGCCCAGGCGTGAGTAAGATCTGGTAACTGGACTTCTTCGACACTGGCCCCCAAATTTGCCAGTGACTGCACAGCCGCAGTAAAGGCCGTTTGGACTTCGGGATTGGTATATTCGGGAAAAAACGTAGTGGGAACACCAATCCGTAGTCCTTTGATGTCACCGGTGAGCCGCGCTGTGTAGTCATCAATGGGCATTTCGCTGGCGATGAGGTCGCGAGCGTCAAAGCCGGCTAGGACTTGCAGCAACAGGACAGCATCCCTCACTGTTCGTGTCATCGGCCCGACGTGATCGAGCGCCCATGCGACTGGGGTGATACCAAAAATGCTGATGCGGCCATGCGTTGGTTTCAAACCCACGATACCACAGAACGCGGCTGGGATGCGGATGGAACCACCGGTATCCGTCCCCAGGGACCCGGCACACAGTCCAGCGGCAACGGCGGCTCCCGAACCGCTGCTGGAGCCACCAGGAGTACGATTGACATCCCACGGATTGTTCACGCGACCGAAATACTGACTTGGCACATTGGTCGCAAACTCGTTCATATTCAGCTTACCGAGCGACACGGCTCCAGCAGAGTGCAGACGTTCGACCACGGCAGCGTCAGCAGTGGGAATGTAATCGCTGAGCACTTGAGACGCACATGTCGTGCGGATCCCTTTGGTGGCGATGTTGTCCTTATACGCAATGGGAATCCCATGAAGTGGGCCACGGTAGCGATTCGCTTGAATTTCACTTTCTGCTTGTTGTGCATCGAGAAGCGCTTGCTCGGCGGTGACAGTTAAGTAGCTATTGAGGATGGGATCAACTTCCGGAATGCGAGCAAGATACGCTTGCGTCACTTCGACAGGGGAGATCGCCTTTTTTTTGATCTGATCTGCCAATTCCGCAATTGACATGAAACAGAGGTCATCTGCCACCATACGCCGCTCCTCCTTGTGGGCCAGACTGTATCACAAGATGATGGAGCAGAGCAAAGGAAACATGCCCAGCACGAGTCGGTGATCCTGCTATGGGGATTGCGGTGCATTCGGATAGGAAAAAAGACGCCTGGCTGTTAGTAAATGCCCGGATGCCTTTCGAATTGCGGCTCCTTGCTTGACACTGCGGCAAGCGGCTGTAACCATGCCCAAGCATTTTTCTTGAGGAGTATCATCGTGAGCTTGGCACACATCTTTATAGGGAACAATCACAACCTCATGAGTGAGCGTTTGCTCCCACGTATTACGGCGCAGGCGGCGAAAGCTGATATAACCCGAAGTGTTGATCCAGAAGTTATCAAAGAGATCAAAAAAACCGATTTGATGCGACTTTCGGCGACACGGAATATCGGTGGTGTCGAAGCACGCATGAGCGCTATAGCCGCCGAACTCGAAGCCATTGCGGGCTGTTGTTCGTCAACCGCGTGGTGTCTGTGGAACCATCTGTGTGTGTTTCACTTTATCTGTGCACAACTTGGTCCAGCAGGGATTGAAACGCTCAAAAGTATCGTGGCCAATCGTGAATGGGTGAGTTTTCCCGCCGGAGCAGGGACCAGCGTGCGTGGCCGCCGTCACGGCGATGATGTGATTATTAATGGACGGGCAAGTTTTGCTTCTGGCTCGCGGTACGGAGACTGGGCCGCGTGTCTCTTCGCTTTGGAATCTGAAGATGGCAAGAAAGGGGAAAGGCCAGACCTGCGGTTCACGGTAGTGCGGACCGATGCGCCTGGTGTGTCGGTTGATGCGACGTGGTTTTCGATGAGCCTGCGAGCGTCCGCCACTGACCATATCAACTATCAGAATGTCTCTGTTCCTGTGACGTTGCTCCGCCCGTTTCCTATCGATTTTCGCTACACTTTTCGTGAGCCTGACTTTGCGGTGATTGCACCGCGTTATCGTGAAGATTGGGTGGCACTTTCAGTGCTGTGGCTTGGTGCCCAGGCCGTAGGACTCGCGTCGGCAGCGCTTGAAGAGACCTGTGCCGGGCTGAGTGGCCGCGTTGCGATCTACGGGGTGAAGGTGGATGAACGGCCTGCGGTGCAACTGCATATTGGCGAGGCTGCAGCAGCGATTTCTGCTGCCCGTGCTGCAGTGTATACGGGGTGCGCAGAAACGGACGCTCGTATCGACGCTGGACAGACGCCGACCGAGGCTGAATACCTGCGCCAGCTCAGTTATCCGATGACGGCGTTACGTTTGTGTGATGAAGCGATGCGCTTGTTGCTGCGGGTGCAAGGTGGGAATGGCCTGCGCGAGGGGGGGGCGTTTGAACGCCGTTACCGTGACTTTCAAGCGATGCCACTGCACATCAATGCGCATCCTGACCGTGTAGCTGAGTTGCTGGGGAAGTTTGTCCTGGGACTTACTAATGATGCGCCGTTTCAATGAGTCAACACGTCCCGCTGCTCACCCTTCCTGTGGCATCCACGACGTATGCATGCTGACGAGTTTCCAGGTGCCAGAAAAGTCTCCGTAGATACAGCTGAAACGCAGGTACAAAGTGGTCCGCGGCGCTCGCTTTGGCTCTAGTTCCATCATCATGCTTCCCCATACCTGACCAATATTGCCAATCACCTGGAAGCGTGGATCTAACGGAGTGAATTGTACATAGGTGTGAGTCTCAAAAAAATTACGAAACAGCGACAGAAGTGGAGTTTTTCCTTCCACATGCACGGGAGCAAGCACGCCGAGGAAAATAATGTTGTCGTGAGCAAACGCAGACAGACTCTCAAGGTCTCGGGCAGAGTATGTTGCCATCATCTGCTCAAAGGTTGTCTTTAAGGTATCCGTGCTGCCCATTTCTGTTGTTCCTTCTGCAAGCCGTGTAGTGGACGGGAGAATACTACTAAATAGAAACTCACTCGATGGCAAGTGCTAGGCGGCGAGGGGAAGCGCATACACCTGACGTTCCACCGGGAAGGACCGGCGTTTTTGCAGCCAAGCAAAGACTAAATTGACTAATTCCTCTATACTCTGACAGCGATGACAGCGGGTAA